>JAGNEZ010000071.1 GCA_018003015.1 Phycisphaerae bacterium
CTTCAAGAGGGTAGGTTTCCACTACATCGCCGAAAACGCCATCCAACCCCGCTGATCGCCCGGAGAACGCGGATGCCAACCCGAAGATCTTTTCAAAATCGCAGTTGTTCAGTAACTTGGGCTAGCGTCGCGGGGCAGACTGCTCGCCCCTGGCGGCCACGGCGGAGGAACTCATAGGCTCCTACGGACGGTTTAAGAGGACAACAGGAAGTACATGCCAGGCGGTCAGCCGCGCCTCAGGGCCGAGGCGCACTGTCTGCCAGTCCTGCCGGCTGCGGATCGCTCGGCCCGGGCGGGCGATCTGTTCGCCCATTTCACGCCCCAGCGGTATTGAACTGGGACGCGGAAGTGGATAGGATGGGTGCCATGGATAGCTCCAGGACTGCTCTTCGAAGGAGGATCATCGGCGGCCGGGCGGCGCTGCTCTGCGGCGTCTCATCCCGCCGCCGGGGCAATGGTCTCTGCTCTTTTCCCCGCATCTGACCCCCCTGCCGGACGGCCGGACCACTGGTTCGCCGGCCGGACATGACGTACACTGACCGATTCTAAGTCGTTCTGAAGGAACAATGGCCGTTCCTCGGCACCCTGGTGGGTCCTGGGATCCTCGGGACTCACCGGGCGAACCGGGCGAGCGCGAGCAGCATACGAGGAGAATGACCGTGGCGATTGCGTACAACAAGCGGAGCTGTGATTGTGGTACCCTCCGAGCCGGCGATGTCGGCAAGGAAGTCATCCTGGCGGGCTGGGTCAACAACTACCGCGACCACGGCGAGAACCTGGTGTTCATCGACCTCCGCGACCGGGGGGGGCTCACCCAGTGCCGTTTCAACGTGGACACCGACCCGGTGGCCACCCGGCTGGCCCGGACGCTCCGCAAGGAGGACGTGATCGCCGTCCGCGGCGAGGTCATCAGCCGGGGCGACAACGTGAATCCCAAGCTGCCGACCGGCGAGATCGAGGTCAGCGTCCACGAGGTTGATCTGCTCAGCAAGTCGCTCACTCCGCCGTTCGAGGTGGCCGAGCACGTTGAAGCCAACGAGGACCTGCGACTCAAGTACCGGTTTCTCGACCTGCGCCGCGGGCCGATGCAGCGGGCGATCATGACCCGCCATAAGGTCCTCCAGGCCTTCCGCGAGTTCTACTATCGCGAGGCGTTCCTCGAAGTCGAGACGCCGATCCTGACCAAGTCGACGCCCGAAGGAGCTCGCGACTACCTCGTGCCCTCGCGGGTGTTCCCCGGCTCGTTCTACGCCCTGCCGCAATCGCCACAGCTCTTCAAGCAACTGCTGATGATCAGCGGCTTCGATCGCTACATGCAGATCGCCCGCTGTTTCCGTGACGAGGACCTCCGCGCCGACCGCCAGCCGGAGTTCACCCAGGTCGACCTGGAAATGGCCTTCGTGGATGTGGACAACGTGCTCGACGTGGTCGAGCGGTCGCTGGCTTACGTGTGGAAAGCCGTCCTGGGCGTTGAAGTACCCGTCCCGTTCCGGAGAATGAGCTACGATGATGCGATGCGCGACTACGGCAGCGACAAGCCCGATCTGCGCTATGGCATGAAGCTGGTCGACGTGACCGAGGTCGCCCGCAAGAGCGAGTTCAAGGTCTTCACCGACACCGTAGCCAAGGGCGGTGTGGTCAAGGCGATCTGTCTGCCCGGCGGCGCGGACATGACCCGCAAGGAAAGCGACGGACTGACCACGGAGATTCAGGGCGTCGGCGCCGGCGGGCTGCCGCTATGCAAGGTGGTCGAGGAAGGCGGCAAAACCGTGCTCCAGACTGGCATCAGCAAGTTCTTCCCCGGCGACACCGTCGGCCAGCTCGTGACCACCGCCGGAGCGAAACCCGGCGACATGATCTTCTTCGCGGCCGGCCGGTTCTCCGAAGTGTGCAAGTATCTCAACTGGTTGCGGATCACGTTGGCCGACCGACGGAAGATGATCCCCGAGGATCAATGGGAGTTCCTCTGGATCGTTGACATGCCTGCGTTCGAATACAGCGAGGAAGACAAGAAATGGGTGTTCATGCACCATCCGTTCACCATGCCGCACGACGAGGATCTCGATCGGCTGGAGAGCGACCCGGGCTCGGTGCGAGCCAAGTGCTATGACTCGGTGCTCAACGGCGTCGAGCTGGGCAGCGGCTCGATCCGTATCCACCGTCAGGACGTGCAGAGTCGCATCTTTCGGATGCTCGGCCTGAGCGACGAACAAGCCATGGCCAAGTTCTCGCATCTCCTGAATGCGCTGCAATACGGCGCTCCGCCGCATGGCGGCCTGGCCCTGGGTCTCGATCGCATGGCCATGCTCCTGTCAGGCTCGACCAGTATTCGCGACGTGACCGCATTCCCGAAGACGCAGAAGGCCTTCTGCCCGCTGACCGAGTGTCCCGGCGACGTCGACCAGAAGCAGCTCGACGAACTGGGCGTTGATCTGAACGCGGCCACCAAGGCACGGCGCAGGGAACGAGGAGCCTGACCGCTTCGGGATCGGCGATCGAACGGCCCATAACTTGAACGGGGTCGACCGCTCCTCTTGCGGGACGGACCTCGATGGTCATGCCGAGGACCTCGCTCCAGGTCTTGAAGGGCGTCTCTGTACCCGTACCACGATCCGGGGGGGGCGGCGCACCGATGGGTGTTATGGGCCACCTGGACCCGCGCCGGGCATGACCGCTCGGAGGATTATCGCCCGGGCCCTTTCGCGCATCCGCTGGCCGCCGATCGCTGGCCGCGCTCTCAGGGTTATCAAACAAAGCCACCGCCCCCGCAGGTCGATATAGCCACGGGATCGCCGCGTCCCTAGGCCTGGTTATTCGGAACATGCCTGGGGCGAGGTCGTCCGGCAGGGGTGCCAACCGCAGATGGATATCGCAACAATCATCGGTGTGATCTTCTCGATCGGTGCCCTCATCTGGGCCATGTACGAGGGAACCCACGGGCACCTTGAAGCCTTCTACTCGACGGAAGGCTTTGTTCTCGTGCTCGGTGGCTCGTTCGCGGCGGTGTGCCTGTCCATGCCTCTCCGGTCGGTACTCGAGGTGGGCGGCTATCTGAAGAACTGGCTTTTCGCCAAAGAGACCCCCATCCACGTCATCATTCAGCAGATTGTCCACTATGCCGAAATCGCCCGTCGTGAAGGGGTACTGGCCCTTGAGACCGAGGTCCAGAAGCAGCAGGATCCGTTCATGAAGAAAGGCCTGCAGCTCTGTGTGGACAGCATGGATGCGGCGGTGATCGAGAAATCGATGCGAATCGAGATCGAGGCCTTGGCCGAGCGCCACAAGAAAGGCAAGAAGTTCTTCGAGTTGATGGGCAAGTACGGCCCGGGTTTCGGGTTGACCGCCACCCTGATCGGCCAGGTGGCCATGTTCCGCAACATGGGCGGCGACTCCGCGGCCATCGGTCAGGCCTTGGCCATCGCCCTGCTGGGAACCCTCTACGGGTGCATCATCTGCAACGTCGTCTGCGGCCCGATTGCCGACAAGCTGGCCATCCGCTCGGCGGACGAGCAGTTCGTCCGGGAGATGATCCTGGTCGGGATCCTGGGGCTGCAGACCGGGGACAATCCCCGCATGGTCCAGATCAAGATGCAGTCGTTCCTGTCCGCTCGCGAGCAGAGGGCTCTCCTGGCCGAGTCGGAAAAGAAGGGCTGATCGATGTCCAAGAAACACCAGCCGGAAGAGCACGGTGAGAGTGCACCGCTGTGGATCGTCAGCTTCGCCGACCTGGTGACGCTGATGCTCAGCTTCTTCGTGATTCTGGCCGCAGCCAATCCCAAGGAGTCCGGGGTGGGCAGCGATCCGGGCCTCGAGGAAATCGCCGCCGCGGTTCGGGCGGCCTTCAGCGACATGAGCCCGGATGCGCTGGAGAACATCAAGCCAACCTCCAAGTTCGAGGACCTGCTCAAGCAGCTCAAGGCCCTGGCACGGCGGAATGAGCCCAAGAACCGCGGCGACAGCAAGGAGGAAGGCATCTACGGCGACCAGTTCCGGGTCCGCCGGGTCCGCGACGGAATGGAAATCACCATGGGCGGGCCCGTGTTTTTCGAGCCCTTCTCCGCCCAGGTCAATTCCAAGACTCTGACCACCATCCAGGAAATTGGCCGGATGCTCAAAGGCCACCGCAACATGATCGAAGTCCGCGGCCACGCAGGGGACGAACCTCGGCCCGCGGACTGGAAGTTCACCGACGCCGTCGAGCTCTCCTATCAGCGGGCCAAGAACGTGGCCGATGAACTGATCAAGCTTGGTGCCAATCCGAAGGCCATTCGGATTACCGCGGCGGGTCCGAACGAACCTGTTGCCCGCGGGCCTGATCAGGCCTCCAAGGTCGGTGAAAACCGACGTGTTGAGATCCTCATCCGCGAGTCGCTCATCGACGACTACAGCAAGCAAGCTGCCACCAAGCCGTACTGAGTGCTGGCAACCTCAACCAGGCGTTCCCCCTGGACTCAGGGTTATCGTGAGGCCGAAGACCACCAGTCCCTGAGGCGTTCGAGGAGGGTGTGCTCCTTGTAGTCTCGGAACTCGCCCGCGTCGAAGAACATGCCGTAACAGACCGCGCAGCCCTCGTAGTGGATATGCGGCTGATCGAGGTCGACCATCTGGATCATTCGAGTCCCGCACTTCGGGCACGAGACGGGGCTTGGCCTTTCGGTGGTCCCTGAAATGCCGGCCTGGCCCTTGTCGATCGCTTCCGAGCCATGAATCATCTTGAGCTTCGGGGCCTCGCCTGCGTCGAACCAAAGGCCGCCGCAGCCGCCGCACCGTTCGACCTCGATCCCGGCGATGACGACCGGCTTCACATCCGCCTGACACTTCGGGCACTTCATGGCGCTCTCCTTCGGCTTCTTCGGCCGGCTCGTCGAGCGGCCGTGAAGAGCCAACGCGATCAGACTTCCGACAAGGCTGCGAACTCGCCGCGCAGGCTCTGGTACAGCGACTGATAAACCGGGTACACCGTGCCATAGACCCGCTGAGCCCTCTTGTTCGGCCTCAGCCTGGTGGTCACCTTGATCACCGCCGAACAAGCCTCGGGCACGCTGGCGTAGACTCCTGTGCCGACCGCGGCCAGCAGGGCTACGCCCAAGGCCCCGCCCTCGCGGGTGTTGATCGTGACCACCTCGGCGTTGTACATGTCTGCCTGGAGCTGCCGCCAGCATTCACTCGCCGCCCCGCCGCCGCTGGCCCGCACCTCACTGACTCTGACGCCGCCAGCCCGCATGAGCTCGACCTGGTCGCGCATGCCGAACGTGATTCCCTCGAGCACGGCGCGGATCATGTGCCCGCGCCGGTGGCGCACGGTCAGGCCGACCCACGCGCCGCGGGCGGTTGGATCGGGATAGGGGCAGCGCTCGCCGGTGAGATACGGCAGGAAAACCAATCCCTCGCAGCCAGGCGCGACGCTTGCCGCCTCCTTGATCATCGTCGGATAGAGTTGGCCCGGGTCCTTCTTCCGTGATCGCAGGGCCTTCACCTCGTTGGCCCAGAGCGTATCCCGCAGCCACTGCAGACTGCCGCCGGCCGAGAGCATGCAGCCGAACACGCACCACTTGCCCGGCACCGCGTGACAGAACGATTGGAGGTTGCCGCGCTCGTTGGGCACCGGGGCGTCCGCGTGTGCGAAAACCACGCCACTGGTTCCCATGGTGGCCGAGACGATACCCGCTCGGACAATGCCGTTGCCGACCGCACCGGCCGGCTGGTCACCCGCCCCACCGACGACCGGCGTACCGACCTTGAGTCCGGTCAATCTGGCCGCTGCCGCGGAAACGCGACCACTGATTTCGGTGGATTCGTGCACCGGGGGCATCAGATCGCCGTCGATGCTCAGGCGGCTGAGCAAGTCCGTGTGCCAGGCTCGCTTCTTCACGTCGAGCAACAGCGTGCCGGCCGCATCACTGACCTCGCTCGCGTATTCCCCGGTCAGACACAGTCGGATGTAGTCCTTGGGCAGAAGGACCTTGTACGTCTTGGCATAGACCCGGGGATCGTTCCTGCGTACCCAGAGGATCTTCGGGGCGGTGAAGCCGGTCAGGGCGACGTTCGAGACCATGCTGATGAGTTTCTTGCGCCCGCCGGCCAACTCCTCGATCTGGGTGCACTCCCGGGCGGTCCGCTGGTCGTTCCACAGCAGGGCCCGGCGCAGGGGCTTGCCCGCCTTGTCCACAAACACACTGCCGTGCATCTGGCCGGAAAGCCCGATCGCGGTGATGTCGCCGGGCTTCCTCCTGGCCCTTCTGCAGGCCTCGGCGATGCCCTTGATGGAAGCTCGCCACCAGTCTTCCGGCTCCTGCTCCGACCAGCCCGGTCTGGGAGCGTAGACCGGGTACTCCACGCCGGCGGTGGCCAGTACCCGCCCCGCGGCCGTGCACAGCAGTGTCTTGGTCGCCGAAGTCCCGATATCAATGCCGCACAGAAGCGCCATGCCTGTTGCCCTCGCCAGCCTGGGAATGGAGCCGTTACGCCACCGACCGGAGAGTATAGCCGAGCCGGGTTTCTTTGCGAGAAGGCTGCCGGGGCGATCCGGACGCCGGCGACCGACGATTATCCGGGGGGCCGGCGCTGACCCTGGCCCTCGCCGTCCGGCACTGGAGTCTTGGCCCATGGCCGGCAGGGCGGGGCCGACTCTGCACTCAGCTTGGCGGCAGGGCCGCGATCGGACCGGGGGTGCTGGGCTTGGCCTTGCGCTCGCGCGATTTCCGCGGCGTCGCGGGGCCATGAACCGGCTCGGCGATCTGCTGGCTTGCCCGGGGGACGGCGATCACGCCGGTCCGAGAGAGGGCCTTGATTCCGTATGGCCGGCAGAGCTCGATGAATGCCTCGATCTTGTCCTCCGGCCCGGTCAGCTGAATGACCACCGAGCGTGGGGCCACGTCGACGATGCAGCCGCGAAAGACCTCGGTGATCTGGCGCAACTCCACCCGCTTCTCCGGCGGGCAGTGCACCTGGATCAGCAGCAGATCGCGTTCCACCACCACCTGTTCGCTCAGGTCGCGGACCTTGACCACGGTGACGATCTTGCCCAGCTGCTTGCGGATCTGCTCCAAGGTCAGGTCGTCGCCGACCGACGCGATGACCATGCGCGACAGGCTCGGGTCCTCAGTCCGGCCGACGACCAGCGAGTCGATGTTGAAACCGCGAGCGGCGAACATGCCCGCGATGTGGGCCAGCACGCCGGGTTGATTCTGCACCAGCACCGTCAGGATATGCTTCTTCATTTGTCCTTGTCCTGTGTCTTCTCTCGATCAAGTTCACTCAGAGGGTGAACCTCGTGCTTGTCTTTGGCCAGCCTCGGCCACTGGCCGAGACAACGATTCTGCTACCGGGCGGTCTTGCCCGCCTTGGCCGGCGGGGGCTTGGCGTGTTCGCCGGGACTCTCATCCCAGCGCACCGGATGCAGCTGGTCGAACGGCAGCGAGTCAGGATGGATGATGCCACCCGACATGATCCACTTGACGGCCTCCTCGACGGTCCAGTTGGTCTCCGACACCTGCTCGAGAGGCACAATCTGCATGTACCCGGCGGTCACATACGGGGTGTAGGGGACGAGCAGGCTGGCCACCCGGCGCCCGGTGTTCCGATCGGTCATCACCGAAGTCAGGAAGGCCACCCGCTTGTAGCCCGGGGCGGGAAAATCGAAGAGTACCACGCGCTGGAACTCCATCGACTGGAAACCGCCGATTGCGACCACGATCTGCTTGATCGATTTGTAGACCGTCTTGATCAGGGGCAGCCGCTCGAAGACGCCTTCGACGGCCTTGATGATCCGCCGCCCGAAGACGTTTGCGGTGAACAAGCCGAGAAGGTACAGCAGGAACAGCGTGAGCAGGACCGCCAGTAAAGGCACGATCCAGTCCACGTGCTCCCGCACCTTCTCCGGAACCAACTCATGGTTGGCTTCGATCATGTGCTTCGCCACCCGTTGGGCGATAGGCTCGGTGGCCGACTTCATCGTGTCGAACACGAACTTGACCACCACCCACGTCACCCAGATGGGGATGACGGTGAGCACGCCGGCCACGATCCGGGTGCGGAGCAGCGCACGGACAGCCGGCCACAGCCGGCGCGGCGGTGCGTAGGGCATGACTTGCGGGGCCGCCGGCTCTGGCGGAGGCGAAGGTAACGGCGCAGATTGTCCGGGGTCGTTCGACACGTCAGGTGGTCCCGATCACTAGGCCATGCCGCCCATGTTCATCTCGTGGAGACTCTTGCCCACGGCGACCATGGGATAGACATTCTCCTCCGGGGCAACGTGCACGTCCATAACCACCGGGCCGGGCGTGCCCAACATCTGGCGGATGGCGTCGGGCACGTGCTTGGGGTCGCGAACGTCGATTCCCGTGCAGCCGAAGGCCTCGGCCACCCGGGCAAAACTCGGATTGGTCATCACCGTGGCCATGTAACGCTTCCCGTAGAACAGTTCCTGCCATTGCCGGACCATGCCCTGGAAGTCGTTGTTCAGAATGACCACCTTGACCGGAATCCTGTACTCCGCGACCGTCGCCAACTCGTTGCAGGTCATGAGAAAACTGCCGTCGCCATCGATGTCGATGACCGGCCTGTCCGGCCGCCCGACCGCCGCCCCGACCGCCGCCGGGAAGCCGTAGCCCATCGTACCCAACCCGCCCGAGGTGATCATCTGCCGCGGCCACCGCCAGCGGTAGAACTGAGCCGACCACATCTGGTGCTGACCCACTCCGGTGGTAATGATCGCGCTGCTATCGGTGATCCTGCTGATCTGCTCAATGACGTACTGCGGCAGTATCTCGCGATCTTCCTGCTGCTTGTAGCTGAACGGGTATTGCCGTTTCCAGGTTGCGATCTGTTCAAACCAGGCGGCCCGCTCGCGGTGCTCGATCAACGGGAGCATTTCGGCCAGCACCGCCTTGGCGTCGCCCACGACGGGAATATCGACGTCCACGTTCTTGCTGATGCTCGACGGATCGACGTCGATGTGAATGATCTTGGCGTAGGGTGCAAAGGTCTCCAGGTTGCCGGTCACCCGGTCGTCGAACCGGGCCCCGACGGCGATGAGCAGGTCGCTCGACTGAACCGCGTAGTTGGCGTACGCGCTGCCGTGCATGCCCAGCATGTGCAGGGCGAGGTGGTCGTCGGCCACTTCGTCGATGGCGCCCATGCCCAGCAGCGTCGTAGTCACCGGGATGTTGCCCTTGCGGGCGATCTGCCGAAGCTCTTCGGCGCCGTTGGCCGAAATGACCCCTCCACCCACATAGAGAACCGGCCGCTCCGCCGCGTTGATCGCCTCGGCGGCCAGCCGAATCTGACGTGGATTGCCGGTCGCCCGCGGACGATATCCGGGAAGATCCACCCCCGCTTCGGCGCTCACCTCACCCAGGCCCACCTGGACGTCCTTGGGAACATCCACCAGTACCGGGCCGGGCCGGCCGGTCCGGGCAATGTAGTACGCCTCCCGAATCACGCGCTGCAGATCCTCGACTCTCTTGACGAGCACGTTGTGCTTGGTCACCGGGCGAGTCACGCCGACGACGTCCGCCTCCTGAAAGGCGTCGTTGCCGATTGCGGCCGTCGCCACCTGCCCGGTGATGGCCACCATGGGAATCGAATCCATGTAGGCCGTGCCGAGCGCCGTGGTGAGATTAGTGGCCCCGGGCCCACTGGTCACAATCGTGGTGCCCACCTTGCCCGTGGCCCGGGAGTAGCCGTCGGCCATGTGGCCCGCGCCCTGCTCACACCGCGTCAGGTAGAACTTCAGCGGCTTGGTGTACAGCGCGTCGAAAGTCGGCAGGATAGCCCCGCCCGGGTAGCCGAAGGCCGTTTCGACACCCTGCTCGGCCAGGACATCACACAGCAGCTCGGCACCACACTTCCGGACGGGCGTGACCGGGGGCGCCTGCGGGATTGCCGGAGTTGGATGGGGGGGTGAATGCGCCGAAGACGGCGCTTGTGGTGCGGTGGCCATGGTTTTCTCCTTTCCAATAGGTTATCCATGGATGGCCCGCTGCGAGGCCGCACATCGCAGCGGTCGAGCCCAACCGGCTTTCGTTCCGGCCCCGCCCACTCGCCGCACCATGCGGAAAATGGCCAGGAGGCTCATTATGTGTGCCCCGACAAGTCCCTGCGAGGCCCCGGCGTCTCGCCGGTCATCCTGCAGGATCCGGGACACCTCTTCGCGTCGCGCGGGTCCAGGCCGGTACGGGTCGGACGCCGGCAACGACGACGCCATTATAGCCCCAAGGGTCGCCACCACCAAAGACCTCGGTCTGGACGGGGCCCGTGGCCAAAGGTCCGACGGGCAGGAGCGAGTGTGGACTTGGGCGCCAACAGGGTATAATAGCCTCCTTCGCCCGCGGGGTAAGCCACCTGGTCCGTAGGCACTTGAGACGGGCTGTGCATGATGAGCAAAGCGCCGACGCACAACACACTGTTAGAGAACGAGATACGGATCGATCAGCGTCTGGCCGCATGGGCCCGGACTTTCGAGGTTACCGTAGAACAGATGCTTAAACCCCCAAAAGCGGTTCCCCAAGTCCTGGCCCAGGCCATGCAGTATTCTGTCCAAGGGGGCGGCAAGCGGGTCCGGGCCTACATCGTGACGCGGGTCTGTGAGCTGTGCGGCGGGACGGCCAAGGCGGCGGCCCCGGCCGCGGTTGCCTTGGAATGCGTTCACGCCTTCTCTCTGGTACACGATGACCTGCCCGCCATGGACGATGACGACCTGCGTCGGGGACGGCCGACCTGCCACAAGGCGTTTGGCGAGGCGGTGGCCATCCTGGCCGGCGATGCCCTGCTGGCCTTGGCGTTCGAACTGCTGACTGACCGAATGACGGATCCTCGTCTGGCAGTTGCGGCGGTGCTGGAGCTTGCTCGGGGAACTGGGTGGGCGGGCATGATCGGCGGGCAGACGACGGACATTCTGAGCGAGGGGGACGAACCCTCCCTGGTCGTCGTGGAGCATATCCACCGATACAAGACTGCCCGCCTGTTGGAGACGGCCGGACGGCTCGGGGCGATCAGCGCTGCCGCCGGCCCCGGTCCACTGGCGGCCGCCGCGGTTTACGGGGATCAACTGGGCCGAGCGTTCCAGATTGCCGACGATTTACTGGACGTCACCGGTGATGCCGCGACCCTGGGCAAGGCGGTTGCCAAGGATGCTGAGGCGGGCAAGCAGACCTACCCGGCGGCGGTGGGCATCGAGGCCAGTCGGAAGGCGGCTGGCGAAGCCTGCGACCGGGCGATCGAGGCGCTCAACATCTTCGGACCTGCGGCGGACGACCTGCGGGCCCTGGCCCGGTTCGTGATCGAGAGGAACCACTAGAATGACTGATGGCCACAAACTACCGGCTCTGGGCGTCGTACTAAGATGACGTCGTCATTCAAGAGGCAGGAACCAGACCGAATGAAACTGCTGGATAAGATCCGCCACCCGCGCGACTTGCGCCAACTCTCCGTCGATCAGCTCAAGGAATTGGCCGGCGAGATCCGCGAACGCATCATTCAGGTCGTCGGCAACAACGGCGGCCACTTGGCCAGCAACCTGGGCGTCACCGAGCTAACCATTGCCCTGCACTACTGCTTCGACTTCGAGAAGGATCACCTTCTCTGGGACGTCGGGCATCAGTGCTATCCGCACAAGCTACTCACCGGCCGCAACGAGCACTTCGAGACGCTGCGCAAGTCGGGCGGCGTCAGCGGTTTTCCGAATCCGGAGGAGAGCCCCTTTGATGTGTTCAAGGTCGGGCACGCGGGCACGGCCATTGCCACCGCCCTGGGTTTGGCCCTGGCGGATCAGTCCTTCAAGCGCGACGCCCGGACTGTCGCCCTGGTCGGCGACGCGAGCATCGTGAACGGACTGGCCTTCGAAGGACTCAACCAGGCGGGCATTCTTAACCGGCAGTTCCTGGTCGTGCTGAACGACAACAGTTGGGGCATCGCTCCGACGCAGGGGGCCATGGCCGCGCATCTGGCTAAGCTCCGAACGAGCTCTCTGTACGAGGAAGTGAAGCAACGGGCCAAGAGCGTTCTGCCGCGTCTGCCGATTGTCGGCCGGCAGGTCGTCGGCGCCCTCGAGGCCATTCGCGACGGTGTCAAGGCCACGGTTTCACCGCACCAGATCTTCGAACAGATGGGCTTCATGTACGTCGGCCCAGTCGAAGGCCACGACATCGCCCACCTGATCGAGTTGATCCAGATGCTCGGCAACGTCCAGCACCCGGTTCTTCTGCACGTGCACACCAACAAGGGCCAGGGGGCCGATTTTGCCCGGGCCGAGCCTGGCCGCTTTCATTCGCCGCGTCCCTTCTACATTGAGGCGGGAAAGGTCACGATTCAGAAGGGCTCCGGCAAGAGCTGGACCGCCGCGTTCAGCGACGCCATCACCGACCTCGGTGGCCGCGATGCGCGAATCACCGCCCTGACCGCGGGAATGCCGGACGGCACCGGCCTGGACAAGTTCGCCAAGGCCTTTCCGGGCCGCTATTACGACGTCGGCATTGCCGAGAGCGCCGCGGTGGACATCGCCGCAGGCATGGCCAAAGCGGGGCTGCGACCCGTGGTCGCGATTTACTCGACATTCCTCCAGCGAGCGTTCGATCAGATCTTCCAGGAAGTTGTGCTGCAGGACCTCCCGGTGGTGTTCTGCATGGACCGGGCCGGGCTGGTCGGCGGCGACGGAGCCGTGCACCACGGGTTCCTGGACATCAGCTATCTCCGTGGTCTACCGAACATGGTTCTCATGGCCCCGGCGGACGAGGCCGAGCTCCAGCAGGCCCTGAGGTTCGCGGTCGATTGCGGCCGGCCGTGCGCGATTCGCTATCCGCGGGCCGACGTTCCCGAGCCGATGGGCGAGGCCCCGCCGTTCGAGATGAGCCGGAGCCGGCTCATACACCCCGGTCGCGACGCGACGATTCTGGCGTACGGCGCGACCGTAAGCCACGCCCTGGATGCGGCTGAACTCCTGGCGGCCGACCATCTCTCCGTCCGCGTGATCAATGCTCGATTTGCCAAGCCGATCGACCGGCAGATGGTCACCAGCGTCCTGCGGACCGGCCACCCGGTCCTGACCATCGAGGAGCACAGTGTCGTGGGCGGTTTTGGATCGGCCCTTCTCGAGGCCGGCATGGAAATGCATCTGCCGGCCCAGCAGGTGACCTGCCTGGGCATCCCCGCCGACCGGTTCATTCCTCAGGGCCCGCGGGCCGCCCAGTTGGCCGAATGCGGCCTGGATGCGGCCGGCATCGCCGCCGCGGTTCAACAGGCGATGGAGAGACGGCTGATCCCCGGCTTGCGAATGAGCGTAGAGCGACCCACCGGCGAGCCGACTGGCTCCGCCTGGACCAAGAAACAGCGGGCATGATGGCGGGTTGTCCGCGCCGCTCGCTTCAACAAATCGAGCTCCTGCGGTCAAAGCGGCCCGACCTCGGCAACGACGCTGACCTGACCTGTCCACCCCTTGATGGTCAGCCATTCGCCGCCGCGCACTTCGACGGGTTGGCCGCTGGCGGTGGCCGTCTTCACGCTCAGGCCGCCGGGAAGCCGAAGCCGGAGTCGAACGGCTGTCTCTGCGATCCTCGGTGGCAGGCTCAGATCGAGGCTCACCGTCTGATGCTCAATGTCGGAGGTGCTTCTCAGTGAGACGGGACCGTACCAGGTCGGAGCCTCGCGGATGGTGATGGTCTCGCCCTGGGTGAACCAGGCCCGCGGCACACCCTGCAGCAGATACAACGTGGCGTCGCGCTCCTGAATGAGCATGGCACGGAACATGCGGACGAGACTGCCGATCGAATGGATATGGGGCTGGGTGTTGTCGCCCCACTCGGTGGTTGTGAAGGTGCCGTGCGAGATTCCCGCCGCCAAAGCGGTGTAGAACACGCGGAGGAACTCCTCGACCTGGCCACGCTCCAGCAGGACCAGGGCGAGGTCCTGGGAGTAGAACGCCGAGCCGTGGTTCAGCGTCGGGGGCTCGGTTCCGGCGACGACCTGCTCGTAGCTGCCCTGGTGCACGCGATCGACGATCCATCGGATGGTGTGATCGATCAACTCGTGATCCGGCGGAACGACGCCGCCCGTGCTGCAGGAGTATGCCAGGTTGACCGGCCCGACGATGTCGTGGAAGTAGCGCTGCTGGAACTGCGGGGCACTCAGCACCCAGGGGACGTACCATGGATCCTGCGACTTGTCGGTGAGGTGGTTCACGGCTCTGATGATGTCCCTGCGGTAGAGTTCCGCTTCGCCGATCAGGCGAGCCGCCTCTGGGTAGTGCCAGTCCTGCAGAAGGCGGGCCGCCGAATACAGACCAACGAAACTGATCGCGTCGGTGTAGGTGAAGTAGCCGGCCTCGGCCACGTCGCCATCTGCCGGCAGGTCACAGACGAACTTGCCGTAGAGCAGACCCTTACACGGGTTGTCCGGCTTCTCGGCCGAGAAGCGGCGCTCGCGGATGATCCATTCGCAGCCGTCGAGAATCTGCTTCTTGTGCTTCTCCACCCAGCCCCGATCGTTCGTCAGGCGGGCGTGCTCGGCGATCGCCCAGAGTGCCCAGCCGTTGCAGCTCGCCCACGAGGCGGGGCTGCCGTCGCGGTTGATGTTGGTGACATCGGTGAAGCAGCCCTGTCGCGTGCGCATGCCGCCGGGCTTGCGCGTACCCTGGCGCTGAAAGATGGTATCGAAAAGCTGCTCGGCCGTCCGATGATCGCCGACGAGATCCAGCGTGTAGATCCAACTGACGCTCGGATTATCCCACTGGCAGCGGTAGATGACCGAATCATAGACGATGTACCGGCCGTCCCATCGCTTGGTTAGGATCAGGCCATCGAGCAGCGCCTTGCGGTAAATGTCGTTGAGGGCCGCGTCCGGAGTCTCGAAGGGCATGCGCTGGGCGGCCAGCTGCTGCCAGATCGCCATCGCTTTCCGGTATCCCCGGTTGAAGGATCGCTCGGTGAGTTCCTTGGCGGCCACCGGGGGCGGCTCCGGTGTAACCGCCCAGTTGATGTTCTGGCCAGGGTCGACGATGCGATGAACCAGCACCCGAGTCTTCGCCCCCGGGCCGAGTCGGCCGGTAATCACCAGGGCGTTGAACACCCCGCTGCGGCGGTCCAGAAACCTGACCGACTCGTCTCCGGCCGCAGGCTCGGCATCATGCGGGAACACGGGGGCAAACTTGACCTGGAAGCCATCCTGGCCGCGAGCGGCGAAGAGAGCGTTTTCGCCCGCGAATACCGCACCCCCCTTCCAGGTCAGGCCGGGGCGCAGGTCCTTCTCATCACCCGTGTAGAACGTCAGGAGGGTTACATCCTGATCCTGCCGGCCGGTGTTCACGATGTCCACCGCTGCCCATGCGAGTGTTCGTTGGTTGTCGGCGGAGAACTCCGCGACCCGCAGCGGCTCGGCGAAAGTGGTCTGGGTCAAGCTCAGATCGCCAGGTTGCCAGTCGGTGACCACCATCGGCAGGAAGCCCTGCACCGCCCGCTGACGTATCGGTGCGGCCGCTCCGAAGGGAAGCACCCGGCCGTGCTCGAACAGGGCGAAGCTCACGGCACGCTTGATGTATCGGTCGCTTACGCCGGGCAGAAGTCGGGGCATGATACCCTGGACGGCCATGTCCGGAACCGCGGCGGCGAAAAGCTGGCCGTTGGCGCTGACCGCGGCATCGCCGGGGTCGGCCGGCGGTCCGATCAGCGTGAACATGTTGGGATCGGGGTACTGCCGGGCATACCACTCGTAACTCGCCTCCCGACCGGCGGGCGGCGGAGTCCCGGGCCGCGGGCGCTCAGAAGTATTCTCAGCGATCACCGCCCGGCCAATGCAGGCAGCCAGCAGAGACAACCACATGACTGAGCGGCAAGATCGGTTCGTGGGCATGGACACACCTCAACGCCGGGTATCGGCAGCTTGAGCGACACTCCAATACACGACGGCAGTGTACCGCGCTCGAGTGACCTTGTCCGAACAGCTCCCCTCTGGTCACGGCTCATCTCCATCTCCACCAATGTCGTCTCCGTCGGTTCCTTGACGGACCGCAGCCTCGATCGTAGGATTCCTGGTACACGTTGAGCGGGTTGCCGCCAACAGACGCACGCGTGACGATTACGCACTTCACGGCAAGCGGACACGACCGTCTTGGTGGCAGGTGAGAACGAGAGGTCACTTCTCAGCCCATCTCACGTAACTCCGATCACAAAGAGCGTCTGCGGGAGAATGTGGATTGATGGTTGCCGAGGAAAACAAACCCTTACCTCTCATTGGAGAGGTTCTTCTGGCCAAAGGCTTGATCACGCCCGAGACCCTCAAAACGGCGCTTGCGATGCAGTCAGAGGGCAAGGGGAGGCTCGGAGCGATCCTCCACCAGCTTGGATTCGTCACCCAGCAGGAAATCGACCGGTGTTTCGCCGAACACATCATCACCCCGGTCATCACCCGCGAACTCGACTGTCTGACAGACGGCCGATATCACGGGCTTCAAGGCGCTCGCATCCACTACCGCCGTCTCGTTCGGAGCAGCCTGGTGACCGAGGACCTGCTCAATGCCGCGGCGGAGATGACGCAGATCGTGGCCATCAAGGGCGAAGTTTGGGTCAGCTACCGCGATCAGGCCTCCTTGCCGTTCGAGTTCACCATTGACCCCAGAACAAGCTCGATCACGATCGATCAGCTTCTCCGTGGAGGACTGAAGGTCTGGCTTCGAAGGCTGTGTAGCCCCGGGGCGGGAGGGCAGACAAGCGGAGAGTCTGCCCCGTCACCGTAACTGCGCCCTCCGCGGCTTGTCCTACCAGAACGTACGGACATGAGTATCGCTTGCCTGAAAAGCCCGCCGCCGGTTTGTCCATCCGTCAGGAGGCTCGCGGCCATGCGCCTTGCCCAGTTGGCTCCTGTTCTCTGCCTCATGGCGGCCGCGGCCCCGGTGGGGGCAGTCACTTCCCAGCCAAACAGTCAGCCGATCCCACAGTCCCCGCCTTTGGCCAGGATACACGTCGCCGGAAACCGATTCGTCGATCCCGCCGGCCGGCATATCATTCTGCACGGCATCAACGCCGGCGGTACCAACAAGCCGGACTCGACCTGGATCAAGCCGGGACTCTGTGCCCGCATGCGCGATTGGGGCCTCAACGTCATCCGCCTGCAGCTGGAGTGGTCCGAACTCGAGCCGGAATGCGGCAAGTACGACGAAGACTACCTCAGGCTGGCCGACGAGCAGATTGCCTCGGCTCGCGCCAACGGCCTGTACATCTACCTTGACATGCACCAGGACCTGTGGGGCGTCAAGGCGATTGACGGAGCCCCAGCCTGGGCGACGCTCGACGAAGGCCAGCCGCACGTCCAGAACCCCAACCTGTGGCAAGAATCCTATTGGACCAGCCCCATGGTCCAGACCGCGTTCGACAACTTCTACGCGAACCAGCCCGGCCCCGACGGCGTCGGCATCCAGGACCGGTTCGCCATGGCCTGGCGACAGGTCGCCCGGCGATATGCCGCCGACACCACCATCATCGGCTACGATCTGTTCAACGAGCCTTACCCCGGCAGTCCGATGCGAATGATGCCCCTGATCATTGCCGCCAAGCTTGCCAAGGTCAGGATCGACAAGGGCGAGGAGGTCACCGTGGCCGGCCTGCTCAAGGAATACCAGAGCGAGGAATTCCGCCGCAAGGCCATGACCGAAGTGGCGGCGGACGAGAACCTCCTGAAGGGCGTATTGGCGGCTCTCGAGCCGCTGTACATGACCTACGAGCGCGATTCACTGAACCCGATGTATGCCCGCGTGGCCAGAGCGATCCGCGAGGTGGACAAGCACCATATAATCCTGCTGGAGCCTGGCGGAGGGTCCATTATCGGAGTGCGGAGCGCTCTTGCCCCGATCATGGACGGCGAAGGACGGCGGGATCCGCAGCAGGCCCTGGTACCGCACGCCTACGGACTGCCGATGGGCGATCCCACGACCCTGCACATGGGCGTGATCTTTGCCCGCATGGCGGAACTGGCCACGCGGCTGAATATGCCGGTCATCGTGGGCGAATGGGACGCCGACCCGGGCAACAACCAGGACCGCCGGCCGATGGCCCTGTTCATCGCCTCGCAGCTCGAGCAATACGGGTTCGGAGACACGTTCTGGATTCTGAAGCCCGACCTGGAGGAGAAGAGCTTCTTCGCCGCGATCTGCCGGCCCTGTCCCGTCGCACTGGCGGGGGAACTGCTCAGCTACGGCTTCGATCGCGAGAAGCGGGTCTTCCGGTGTCGGTGGAAGGAGCAACCGGCGATCGGAGAACCGACGCGGATCTTCGTGCCGCTGGCCGCGTTTCCCAAAGGGTTCCGCGTCGAAACGATCCCGGCGGGTTCGAAGGTCGGGCAGAGTCCTTGTGGTTCCGGCCGTTTGGGTGTTTATCTGGACATCGAGCCCGGGGGGGAGCCGGGCACACGGAAACTGGTCTTGAAGCAGGTCGACTAAGGCCTGGGTGAAGATGAGCGACATTCGTGCTGATGGGAGAATGCCAATGGGAGCTTCTTCGCAGACCCGACCTGACAGGCGTGCTATTATCAAGACGATGGCCGCGGCAGGTGCGGCCGCCGGCTTGAACCGATGGGCCCGGGCCGAAGCCGCGGCGAGCGATACCGGCAAGCCTCGCCCCTGCCTGTTCACCAAGCCGCTGCAGAACCGGCCTTTCGCTCAGCTGCCCGAGGTGCTGAAGAAAAACGGCATCGATGCTGCGGATCTGACTTGCCGGTCGAAGGGACACGTGCTACCCGAACGGGTTGCGGAGGATCTGCCCGCGGCTCACGCGTTGTTGGCCAAGGCTGGTATTGCCATCCCGATGATCACCACCGAGATCACCGACGCGGGCAAGGGCCACGCCGAGGCCATCGTGAAGACCGCCGCCGGCCTGGGCATTCGCTACCTCAAGCTCGGCTACTACAGCTACCAGAACCTGGACCGCATCGAGGCCACGCTGGCCGAGGTCAGAGCCCGCCTTCGCGACATCGCGGCCCTCTGCAAGGCCCACGGCGTGACCGCCGGTTTCCACAATCACTGCGGCTTGCGCGTCGGGGCGGGAATGTGGGACATTCACGAACTCATCCAGGACCTTCCTAGGGAAGCTATTACCTCCTACTTCGACCTGCGGCACGCAACGGTCGAGGGCGGCGACGGCGGATGGCGAATCGGCCTGGGCCTGCTCGCCCCGCGAATCCGCATGCTCGCGGTCAAGGACTTCTTCTGGTCCAAGGACGGCAAAGGTGTGTGGAAGGCCGAGGATGTCCCGCTCGGCGTGGGCATGGTCCGGTGCGAGGAAGGGCTCAAGCGGCTGAAGGCCCTTCGCTTCGCGGGGCCGATCTCGCTCCATGTTGAGTATGCCGCGATCGAACGATCGATCGGCTCAAAGGAAGATCAGGCCGCCCTCGAGTCCATCCGCCGCGATTGGGCCACGCTGAAGACCATGCTCGAACGTGCGGGCCTGGCGTGACGACAGGCCTTCAGCCTGGATGCGCTCCCCTGTTCCCTACTTGACCAACTCGACACCGGACTTCGGGGCCCGAGCCAGAATGAAGGTCCGCGCCTGGTCGTACTCCTGCTCGTTGGCACAATGCTCGATCATCAAGGGCGGCGACTGCTTCAGGCCCGCCAGGCGGCGCAGGTAGGTGTCGAAATCGAGCTTGCCCTTGCCGGCCGGGACTTCGCGGAAATGGACGTTCATCTCGATGTCCCAGACGAGGTCCTTGGCGTGGCAACTGATGATCTGCGGGCCGAGCTTGTCGAAACACTCGTTGAGCAGGTCGGTGTTGCGGTAGAAGCGCTCCGGCGAGTTGACCAGATTACACGGGTCGAGATGCACGCCGAAGGCCGGGCGATCGACCGCCTTGAGGAGCCTGAGGTACGAATCCGGGGAGTCCGGGATCGCCCAGCCCATCATCTCGAAGCAGAACCTGGCTCGCTTCGGCTTGACCGCGTCGATGATCTTGCGAGCATTCTCGACGGTGGCGTCGAAGAACTTCTGGCTGAGATTGTCGGGATGCGGCCCGAACCAGGAATCCTGGTTGTATGACCCGGCAATATCCACGCAGCAGCGCGCCCCGATCGCCTCGGCCAGGGCCAGCCCCTCGGTCACTGTCCGCAGATGGTCGGCCTGCTTCTTCTCGTCCGCGTCCAGCAGATTACACCACCGGCCGACCTCGGCGATGACCACGTTGTGCTTGGTGAACGCCTTGGCGATGGCCTCGACCCGGGCGGTATCCTTCAGATCGACGCCCGGACAATACGCCGCCCGGTAGCCGAGCTTGACATGAGCCAAAGCCAGCTCCTCAGGATCGTGGGTCTTGGCGAAGACCGGCCCGCCCAGGCGAATACCCTTGGATGGTGTGGCGTCCTTCGCCTGGGCGAAGGAGAAGGACGACATGCCCGCCAGGCTGGCAGCCGCCGCGGTACCCATAGACCGTTGGATGAAGGTGCGCCTGTTCATGTGCTCGCTCCTGTTTGAGTCGGACAGGTGAATACCGACATCATTATACAGATCCACCGCCCGTTCAACAGGCGCGTGCGTCATCACGGCGCCGGCCATGAGACGATTCTCCTGCTCGGAAAACTCAACCGCCGCCCGGCTGACGAACGACCTGCCCCCGCTCGCTCCGGTTCAGCAGCGGGTCGCAGGACTGCAATAGGCAGCTGACCCCCGAAACCCGGGGAGCGGACCAGGGCGGGCCGCTTGTACCCGGAGTGTGGCTGGGGCCGAACGCGGCTCGCATCCGGCAAAACGTCATCGTATACTGGATGCGGCCCCACGGGATGCCGGGACTCCCGGGCCGGAGCAACGATTGAGATGAGCAAGCTCAGCTACTACTTCCCGTTCCTGATCGGGATCATCCTGGGCCCGGTCATCGCCTACTTCAAGCTGGCGGAACTATGGGCCTCGGCGTCCGACGGATGGCATCTGCTCATGGCTCCGTGTGCCCTGCTCGTCGGAGCGCTGGGCGCTGTTTTGCTCCAACTCCTGATGATCGGCCTGCAAGGCGTGATTGCGGGTGTTGTACCTGTCTACCGCGGCCGATCGATCCGCGGAACCGGCGCCGTTGTGATCGGGCTGCTGATCCTCATCTTGAACGGCGTCGGCCTGACCGTACTGCTGTCCCTCCAAGCGCTCAGGGAATTACCCTCCGGCTGGTTCTGGTTCGTGTCCATCGCAGGCGTCGTCAGCCTGGTCGGCTTCATCGGCACCTACCTCTGGTGTCTCCCCAACGCGGTCCAGGATTTTATCGACGAACCCCGCTGAGTCGCCCGGTGCGTGAACCCGGCGAGTGCGCTGGAACCGCCTGCCCCGCGCTCTTGGCCTTCACCGGACAACCGCCCGGGCAGCCAGTCGTCATCCCGCCGATTCCCGCGGGCGGGTGATGACCAAGATCGCGGCGGAAGCCAGTTTCACCGCGACGAGAAGGGCCGCGGTCGTCGGGATGCCGAATACCGGAACGAGGACGATGCCGGTGAGCAGGGCCCCGGCGCAGGCCCCGGCGTGGTCGGCCCCGATGACGCTCCCGGCGGCCGGTCCCACTTCCCGAGAGAGCTCCACCTGCACCGCCCCGGCTAGGGCGAATGCCGCGCCGCCAATCACGCCAGCCAGAGCCATGAGTATGGAGACGGCCAGCTCCGCCCCGGCCGCGCCCAGCCGTCCTCCGCCCGGACCGTTCACGCCGGCGAGCACGATCGGTGTCGCCAGGGCCAGGCCAGCCAGCAGAAGATCAACCGCGACCAGGGTTCGCCACGCCCGACCACAGGTGCCGGCGTCAGGGATCGGCGACGACCGCCGCCGAACCGACTCGCAGCCGATGACCAGGCCGGCCATGAACAGGGCGACAAGCCAGCCGATCCGCTGGTAGACGTAGCCGTAAAGGCTCTGAAAGGCGAACAGCAGGATGAGTGTCAACGCCATAGTGACCAGGCCGGTCGTACCGATGGAACAGGTGATTGCGGCATGCCGCGTACCGCGGCGGCCGCCGAGGCGAAGCGGATGCCACAGAAACGGAACCGCGCCCAGGGCGGCAAGGACCACCCCCGCGACAGCCAGAGGCACGCCGCGAACGCGTTCCAGAGCCCGGCTCGACGTCGGGCTGGTCATCCGCTCCCAGAGGATCAACCGCTTCAGATAGATGATCGGACGCAGATCGGTGCTCACCTCGACGTTCAGGGCGGCGTCAAGATCCTCGGACCGCTGGCAAAGCTTGTCCGGCTCAAACGATTCGGCCGCCGTTTCGAACCAGAGCGGCTCGAAGGACGAGCCGGTGACGCGGCGCGCACCGTACCGCCGAGTCAACTCGACCGCATCGGTGGCGATCAGGTCGGGGGCGGTGGCGGCCAGCACCGGGGCGGGATCGCCCCAGCCGACCACGACGGCCGGGAAGTGCTCGCGGAGCGTCGCCCGGATCGACGCCAGGTACTCGGCCGAGTCCGGCGACAAGCGCGCCGGAGCGGCCGCCGCGGTCATGCACAGGACCGCCCGATCGGTCATCGCTTGCCGCAGCTCCGAATAGAACTCCTTGGTGTAACACCGAGCCCGGAGCGCCGAGGTCGGCTCCGGCAACCGGGCAATCACCAAGTCATAGCAATCCCGCTGACTCTTGAGCATGAAGCGGATGTCCTGATGAACCACGGAAACCCGGGGATCCGCCAGGACCAACCGGTCCTGCGGCCGGAGGAAGGGCTCGATGAGTTCAAGTTGACGGGCATCGGGCTCGAGGTAGTCGACCACCCGCTGGATCGGCGGCCGGGCCGCATCGAAGTGGCGAAGAACCTCGGCCAGGAGTCCTTCCGCCCCACCTCCGATGACCAGCACGCGACGCGGCGCGGGATGCTGGCACATCCAGAGGTGAGCAAGCGGCACAACGCCGTAGGGGTCCGGGAACGTCGTCGCAATGTGCCCGTCGCAGTAGAGCGAGTATTGCTCATCCCGCTGGCCGACCGCGAGGTTCTGATACTTGGATTCCGCCTCGGCACAGAGTCGATAGCCCGGGGCCAGGGCGACCCAACGGCGAGCGACCAGCCACCGATTCAGCGGATCACCGGGGGAGAAGGCGAAGGCCAGCGCAGCTCCGCTCACGGCCCCCAGCAGGAAGCCCAATCGCCTCCTCGAACGGTCCGTCGCCAGCAACGCCCCGCACGCACCCAGCGTGATCGCCGCACAGACCAGCGCCGTCTGGATCGGCGAAAGCCGCTCCACCGCCCAGAAGCTGAATGCCGCTCCGCCCGCAAGCCCTCCCGCCGACTCCAGCGTGTAGACATGACCGAGCGCACCACTGCCCGACGGAGCTTCGGATGGACAGCCCGACGGACCCTCGTCCGACACGCGGCAAGCCAGGGGAAAGGCCATGCCGATCAGAATGCCGGCCGGCGGCACCAGCAGCAGGGCCGCCAGGAGCGTCCGCGGCAAGGGCACCAGCTCGCCCGGCTCCACGCCCAGCCAGGCCCGGGCCCCGCGAAATAACCACATCTCCAGGCCGGGCAGCAAGGCCAGCCCCATCAGTACCCCGACCAGAGCCATGACCGGCCGATGCACACGCCGCGACGCCCGGCCACCCAGAACGCCCCCCACGGCCACACCCGCCAACCAGGCGAACAGCACAACACCCCAGGCCAACTCGCTCCCGGACATGAGCACCACCGATTCCCGAAGCAGCAACGACTGGGTGACCATCGCCTGGCCACCCCAGACGAAGATCAGAATGCTCAACCAGAAGCGAGCGGATCGGCGTGCGGACCGGCTAGGCTGGGACAGAGGCGTCATCGGTGGCCATTCTACCGGAAGTTGGAAAGGCCGGAACGCGCATTTGACCATCCGCACATTGATGGTATAATGACCATATGGCCATTAAACGCAAAGCGCCCGCCTACTACGAAGCCCGGGCCCGCATCGCGAAAGCCATGGCCCACCCAACCCGCGTGTTCATCCTCGAAGTCCTCCAGGAGCGCGAGTGGTGCGTCTGTGAACTCACCAATCTGATCGGCGCGGACCAGTCCACGGTATCCAAGCACCTGGCCCTGCTCAAGCAGGCCGGCCTGGTCGAGGTTCGCCGTGAAGGCTCGATGATCTTCTACCGCCTGCGGTGCAGGTGCATCCCCAGCTTCTTCAACTGTATCGAGTCCGTACTGAAGGCCAATCTCCAGGCCCATCAGGAGGTGATGAACTGAGCCCAGGAGGGAGGGCTCTCTTTTTTTGAGCCATCCATGGCAATTTGGCCATAAAGCAATACTTGCTCTCAACGGCCGCTATTGGATGTGCCGTCGGGATCGGGAGATACATCGGAATGACGTTGGACTGGAGATCCGAGTACAAGAAGCTCCTCTGGGGCGTGGCGATCTTCGCCACCTGCTTCGCCTTGCCGACTGAGTGGCCGCGATTCAATAAGGCGGTCTTGGAGTCGCTGGCCCTGCTCAAGGGGTATGCCCAGGAGCATGTACTCCTGTGCCTGGTCCCGGCGTTCTTCATCGCCGGGGCAATCGGGGTGTTCGTCAGCCAGGCTTCGGTCATGCGGTACCTCGGGCCGAAGGCGCCCAAGGCATTGGCCTACGGCGTGGCTTCGGTCAGCGGCGCGATTCTGGCGGTGTGCTCGTGCACGGTGCTCCCGCTGTTCGCGGGCATCTGGCGCACGGGCGCCGGGCTCGGGCCAGCTTGTGCGTTCCTGTACTCAGGCCCGGCCATCAACGTGCTTGCCATCATCCTGACCGCCCGCATCCTGGGACTGGACATTGGCGCGGCCCGCGCCGTCGGGGCGATCTCCTTCAGCATCATCATCGGCCTCATCATGCACCTGATCTATCGCCAGGAAGAGGCCACCAAGGCCGAGGCCGCGGATATGACGCCCACCCCAGAGATTGGCCGGCCCCTGTGGCAAACCATTCTGTACTTCGCGAGTATGATCGGCATTCTCGTGTTCGCCAACTGGGGCAAACCAGACCAGACTTCGGGCTTTTGGTTCGTGATCTGGAGCTCGAAATGGGCGATCACGGCCGTGTGCGCCACCGCTTTGGCCGTCTTCCTGGCGATGTGGTTCAAAGTGGAATGGTGGAAACTGGCCCTGGTAGCGGCGGTAACGCTGGTCGCCTGGGCGTTGGCCGGGTCGATCGTTACGCCTGGGCTCCGCACCTGGCTGCACGCGGAGCACGCACCGCTGAATGCTATGTTCCCCTTTGTAGTCGCATGCGTCGGCTTGTCAATCGTTCTTGGCTCGCGCCAGGACGAAGCGGGTGAATGGTTCAATCAGACCTGGGCCTTTGTCAAGCTGATCACCCCGCTGCTGCTGGGCGGCGTGCTGGTGGCCGGGCTGCTGCTTGGCCGCCCGGGTGAAGAGGGACTGATTCCCAACCGCTGGATCACCGATCTGGTCGGCGGCAACTCGGTGCGGGCTAACCTGTTCGCCTCCGTATTCGGGGCGTTCATGTACTTCGCCACTCTGACGGAAGTCCCCATCCTCCAGGGCCTGATCGGTTCCGGGATGGGCAGGGGACCGGCCCTGGCACTGCTCCTTTCCGGGCCGGCGTTGTCGTTGCCGAGCATGCTGGTCATTCGCTCGGTGCTTGGCACGGGCAAAACCGTTGTGTTTAGCAGTCTGGTCATTGTGCTTTCAACGACGGCGGGCCTCATTTTCGGGGCCGTCAGCTGAGTCAGACTCTCGAGGAGAATAATCATGACGACAGGATGTGGATGCGGTAGTAATGGCGGTGAAACGCTGATCTTCACCTGTGCCGGCGCGGCACACTCGGGCCAAGCGGCCAACCGGGCCGGCGTGCAGGCGATGCAGCAGGGCATTGGAAACCTGTTCTGCATCGCCGCCGTGGCCGCCGACATTCCTGACAAAATGACGCGGGTCCGCAAGGCGGGCAAACGCATCGCCATCGACGGGTGCAGCGATCACTGCTGTCGCAAGGTGCTGGAGAAGGCGGGTCTGACTGCGGACGTGCATGTGGTTGCGACCGAGCTGGGCATCGAGAAGAAACCCGCCCAACCGGACATGGCCGGCGATGCGAGCAAGATCGTGGACAAGATCAAGGCTCTCGCGGGCCCGGCCTGCTGATGAGGTGTCTCCTATGAAGATCGAGATTCTCGGGAGCGGTTGCCCGAAGTGTACGACCCTGGCCGCGAACGCCGACAAGGCGGCCAAGAGCCTGGGCATCCCCTACGAGCTGTGCAAGGTGACTCAGCTTGCGGAGATCATGAAGCGCGGGGTGATGATGACTCCCGCGCTGGCCATCAACGGCGAGGTCAAGTCGGCGGGCAAGGTGCTCTCGGAAGCGGAGATTACCGGTCTGTTGACCACGACCATATCGTAAGCCGGCTTGGCGAGGAGATACCCATGAACAACACGGCGCGAATCGGGATTGTGGTGGCTCTGGCGGTGGCAATCGGTATCGTCGTCGTGGCCAAGCACGGGAAGAAGTCGTCTTCAACGACAGCAGGAACACCTGCCACTGCGAGTGCCCCGACCGCCGCAGGCTTGCCTCGGCTGGTGGACCTGGGCGCGAACCAGTGCATTCCCTGCAAGAAGATGGCTCCCATCCTGGAGGAGCTCAGGAAGGAGTTCGCCGGCCGGCTGCAGGTCGATTTCATCGACGTTTGGGAGAACCCCAAGGCCGGCGATGAGTACCACATCAAGCTGATCCCAACGCAGATCTTCTTCGACGCGTCGGGCAAGGAGCTGTTCCGCCATGAAGGCTTCTTCTCCCGCGAGAACATCCTGGGAAAGTGGAAGGAACTGGGTGTGGATCTCACCGGCAAGCCGGCGGCCTCGATCGAGCGTGCGACTCCCACCGCGGCCGATACACGGGCCAAGGATAGCATCTGCTTCATGTGTGACGGCGGTGTGAGCCCCAAGAGCCGGGTACTCGTGAAGGGCCAAACGGAGCAGATCACGCTCTGCTCGCCGCACGGCTTCTTCATCAACGAGGCCAGCCTGAAGGCCTGGCTGGAAAAGCACCCGACCGCGACCGGCCGGATGGTCACCATCGGCCAGGCCCTGGCGGCCAAGATGAACATGACGCCCGCCCAGATCGCCGGGGCCTGCAAGATCGGTGAATGCAAATGATCCAGCGGCTCTTCGATATGCTGACGCACGCCGTGGAAGGTACGCCCCTGATCGCCCTGGCGGCCGCTTTCCTCTGGGGCATTCTGAGTATCATTCTGAGCCCCTGCCACCTGGCGAGCATTCCGCTGATTGTCGGCTTCATCGGCCAGCAGGGGCAGATGACCGCCCGGCGAGCCTTCGGGATCTCCACGCTTTTCGCCGTGGGCATCTTGATCACCATTGCCGCGATCGGTGCGATCACCTCCGCGGCGGGCCGGATGATGGGCGATGTTGGGCGTTACGGCAACTACTTCGTCGCGGTACTGTTCTTCCTGGTCGGCCTGGTGCTCCTGGAGGTCATTCCCCTGCCCTGGTCGGGGCCGGGGCAAGTCAACATGAGGCGCAAGGGCCCGCTCGCGGCGTTCATTCTTGGCCTGGTTTTCGGCATCGCCCTGGGACCATGCACGTTCGCCTTCATGGCCCCGGTACTTGGTGTCACGTTCAAGGTCGCGACGACCAACGCTCTCTATGGCGCGGCGTTGTTGCTCGTGTACGGCATCGGGCACTGCTCGGTGATCGTGGCCGCGGGAACGTCGACCGAAATGGTGCAGCGATACCTGGACTGGAACGAGCAATCCAAGGGCGCGGTGATCCTCAAGAAGGTCTGTGGCGTCCTGGTTCTGC
>JAGNEZ010000072.1:0-20050 GCA_018003015.1 Phycisphaerae bacterium
GGGCGGTCCGGACGACGCCCTGCAAGCCGATGTCGCGGGCTTCATCCGCAACCTGCTCGATAGCCTGACTTGAGGGCGGGCAGGTGCGAGCCAATCGGATGACGGGCTTCTGAGCCGCATCACGGCTGGTCAGGGGTGATCCTATTGGCGAGTGCAAACGAGAGCCTGATGTCGCATCCGCCGTCTTGCTACAGCAGGGCTCTCACCCCGGCGTACAGGCCGAGACCGATCAGGCAACCGAGGTGAAACATGAGGATGTCGTCAGCGAGCCGGGAAGGGCGACGTCGCCGCCGGCGGCCGAGGGCTGTGCCACTCTGCTGCCGAGGTGCCGGGGAGACACGAAGCGGAGCCCGGCCAGCCGGAGCGGGGCCATCCGGCCGGAACGGCCGCGCGTTCATCTTCCGGGGCGGGATGGGACCCGCCCGGCGAGATGCGTGCGATCGACTGTGGAATCTGCCCATAACCGCACCGTAGCACGGCGGCCGCCGGGGCGCAAGAATACGGCGTTTCCAAGGTGCCGGGGCGGGATATAATGTATTGAGACGACTCGATTTTTCACACCCCCCCCGTCACGGGTGATAAATCTGACGGGATGCATCGACTTGGGTTCCTACCCAGACTGATGCGCGAGCGGCTGCGATCGTTTGACACCGGGACTTCCTGGTAGACGCCGGATACGTCGGAGATCGCCGCCGCGGGAACGAAGACCCCAAGGGGTCTTTGTTCTTATGGGGGCAGCCTGGTCCGTCGCACAATCACCGGGATCTCGACCCAGGGATGCACGAGCCTGGACACCAGCGGCCGTCGCCGAAGCCACAAGCCCAGCTCCCGAGCCTCTTCTGCCCTCCACATCAGGAAACTCAACACAAAGCCGTCGCCCATTGCAAAGTACGACCACAACTTGAACGATGGGGCATTGACCTCCGATTGCAGCCGAGTGAGGACACGCTGCAGATCGCTCGGACCCTCCTTCCGCGGCGGTGGCTGGACCCGAATGAGTGCGAGCCGACGATTCGTCTGGTCGGCATAGCACAGGGCATGTCCAATGGGCGGCAGTTGATACTGTTCGATCAGGGGGCGCGTCAGCCGATCCAACTGTTCCGTAGCCAGAGCCGGTCGCAGTGGCGTCGTGAGACATGTGAACCAGAGGGCGCCGTACCGCTGCACACACTGGGCTCTTGTGAGCCTCTCGCCCGGCTCGACCAGCAACTTACCAAAGCGTCGAAGCTCACCGGCGTTGACCATCGCCTGCAGTATGTGCGAAGCAGCCTGCCGATCACCGCCCAGCAGCAGCGCAGCCACGGCCGTCTGAGTCGTGAGGCGATACAGATGGACGTGGGCGAGGACCTTGTCAGCCAAAGCTCTCGAAGAGGCTGGCAAGCTGCTCTTGTGCGGCAATCTTGACTTCGGCATCGTGTTCCTCGGGCGACTTCTTCGCGACCGTCGTGTGAATCTGGCCCTCTGGCCACGGACGTTTCTGCAGGTTCTCGTAATCTCCCTTTTCCATGGGGTATTGGGTCTGGCACAACACCGGCAATCCGGCGAACTGGCTGTATCCTTCTCCGCGGCTGACGTGCAGTACATACTGGAGAGGGTGATCAGTCATCTTGAGAATTTCGTTTCTGGTCATGCGCGGTTTCAGCCATTCACCCCAAGGTCGCTCCATCGCCTTATCGGTGGTTCGGATGCTGGTGTCCGCTCCCATGAGAATGGCCACTTCCTCGCCAGACATTTCGGATAGCGTCTTGATCTCCTCGTTATCGCTCAACCCGAAGTACATCTTGGCGCGGGTGTTGGCACGCACCGTCGGCCGCAGGTCGATATCGTGGGTACGCAGATCGCTTTGGGTCTGGTTCGCCAGGATGGCCGATATGCCGAAGCTTCTGGCCTGTTCCAGAATGACCTTGAAGTTCTCGCCGGCAATGCGCTGGAACTCGTCGATGACCAGGTAGACCTGCCGAGGCTCGCCGCCCGCTCGTTGCCGGTCAATGGCCGCCGTCAACAGGGCGAAGAGGGCAAGCTTCCCGATCTCGCGAACGCTGATGCTTTCGAGGGCGGCCGGCAGCCAGAAATACGCCACCTGGCGATGCTCCAGGAGTTCCGGCATGTAGATGGCGTGCTCGGGGTGCTCAAGGTTGCCGGCGGTTGCGAGCATGGGGTATTCGGCGAGGGCCTGAATGGTGGACACCAGTTCGAAGGAATCCTGCTTGTAGTCGGTCTGACCCATGACGCCTTCGCCCGGTCGACGCCGCTCTGTCAACCGCATGAGCCGCTCGCTCAGTTCCAGAATGGACTGAGGCTTGGGGTCTTTGGTCAACGCGTGGTAGAGCAGCAGACGGTTGCGCCGGGAGTAATAGCTGCGTCCATACCCTTCGCCGTGATTCAGGTTGAGAGCGTCCAGGAACAAGTGGCACAACTGGATGTCGCTTCGCGCTTCCGACGCGAAACTCTGGAACGGATTGAAGAAGTGCGACGCCTTGTTCTTTTCCGGCGTGAAGAAGCGGAAGGCGTACCTCGGATCGCTTTCCTCGGTAATCTTGGCCTGCTCGCGACGCTTCAGCAGTTCCTCACGAACCACCTGGAACAAGGCCGGGTCGCCCTTCAAGTCGAGAACAACGATCGGGGGTGGTGGCGTGATTGTTTCGCGGTGGTCTTTGACTTGAAGCCTCCCCCGTATCAACTGAATCAGCAGCGGCATGATCCCCAGCGACGTCTTGCCGCTGCCGCTCTCGCCCACGATGTAGCAGTGCTCAGAAAGAACATTCTCGTGCAGGAGGACGGGGAACTGGGCGTACGGTTCGACGCCAGCGAACAGGTGGGCGGCCTCCTCGATCTTGGTCTTCATCGGCGGGTACTCACAGGTGTGCCGAGATTGCCGGAGCCGATCGATGTAGCATTGCCATTCCGGCCGCGTATCGTGGGCCAGGGAGCCTTCGACCGATTCGCGCAGCGCGGTGATCGCATTCACGGGGCGGCTGTACAGTGCGAGAAGAACGAGCATCGGCAAGACGTACACGAAAACTGCAACCAGCAGGAACACCCAAGCATAGCCGGTGTTGCCTTCGCTCATGCTGTCCAGCACCGGACTAATCCAACCATACGGCGTACTGAAAAACGCCTCCGAGTCGAAATCGCGTGGCCGCATCGCAGCCAATCGCCAGAAATCGATCGAATCTCCGGATTCGCGCGGTCGATCACAATACGCTTGCAGTTCCTTGATATCCCCTTCGATGCTCGACGCCACCCAATCGGCGGGACAGAACATGTAGAGTCCGACGGTCAGCGAGAGAAACAGCGGAACGGCGATCTTCCAGAGGCCCAGGTGACGCTTCGCCAGCGAGTGCTCCGGCACCCATACACCCGGGGCAAGGCTGGCGGCGTCTCCGTAAGTGATGTACTGTCCCAGAACGAGCATCAGGCGGTGGAACACTCGCCTCAAGCCCAATAGCTCGCGGCGCAACACAGCAAGGCACACGCCAGCGATACCCAGGATCGCCAGCGTGGGCGAAAGCTCAGGCACGAAGATGGTAATGAGCAGAATCAGGGCAAGCACGCCCAGACGCGGGCGCAGTGAAACATCTTCCATCCGCCGACGAGCTTCGGGTGTCAACCGGTGATGGGCGTAGATCCACGACCGATAGAACACGAACGGCCGCTTGCCTTCGATGGCGAAGAACACCAATGTCACCAGCGAGAAGAGCATCGCAGCCGACATGCGCGAAGACGTGATCCTTCCAACCACCTGGAAGACCACGAACGCGACCACAGGCGAGGCGATCAGTGCCCCGCGGGAAAACGCGCTGGTCGGTCCTTTCGACCCCACGACGAAGGTAAGTCCGAACGCGATACCGCCGGCGGTCGCCAGGCCGGTATTGAACGAGATGAACGGAGCGGTGATGACCGACATCATCGCGGCGAGGAGGCAAATCAGGAAGACGAAGAGAAGATACAGCTTGGCCATGCCGCGGAGTTCCTCGTCGTCGGGCGATGCCTGGCGGTAGGCCAGTTCCATATTGGCGGTGGCCGCCGCCGGTGGCAGGCGGTCCCAGTTCACATCCGTGGTGGTTGGCGGCGAATAGATGATCGGCGAGCGGCGTACTTTGGACGCGCCAGTCCTGGTGGCCTTGCTGATCAGTGCCTTAAGCCTCTCCATCATAGAGACAGCTCCTTTTGAACGCTGTGGGGCCCGGGCACCGGGACTACCGCTACATAAGCCGATTCGCCGAGCCGCTCCCTGTTGATTCTGTCAACCAGTTCCCGGACCCGAGGTCGCTCCGCCAGGATCACAAACCCGTAGTCGCGATTCCGGATCCAGGCCGCCAGCGTGGAATCCTGCGCCGTCGCACGGAGGTCGTGATGGACCTTGCGGGCCACATAGCCGGCTTTCGCTTTGAGCCCGACCACGTGAACACGCAGCACGCGATACCCGGTAGCCGCTTCGGCGACGTGAATCCCCTTGGGAGCCGATGGCAAAATCGCGTCAAGTTCCCGAGGCTCCAACAGCCGCCGTTGGCCCTCATGCATGCAGCAATACCAAAGCACACCCAGCCAGGTACGCAGGGCCTGGCCGCGAAGGAGACGAGCCCGCGATTCCGGCACCCTGCCCGTCGTCCCCAGTCGGGTGAGCTGGTAATAGCAGCGTCTGCGGGGCAGCACCTGGCGGGCTTGAACGTAGCCCTGCGAGATCAGGCGGGTTAATACGTTGCCGCAGCCGCTGCTGTCTGCCGAGAAAAACAGACGATCGAGTACCGGGCGGAGGGTCAGCCGATACCGGCCGATGTGGTCCAGGATTTGACTGTCACGGTCCTCCATCGCGTTCACCACAGCTCATAGCCCCGGCCCTGGGACTCGCAGTAACCGTGGAAATCCGACAGCTTCACGTGGTCGTAACTGCCGCCGAATTCGATCGCCGTTCGTTGCCGTCCATCGCAAACCAGGGCATCGGGAACCTTGATACCCTGGCCGACCGGCAACGCGGCTTCGCCTACCCACGAGGCGGCTCGCGTGGGCAGCTCCCGACGCATCAGCAAGTAGACGGCCGCGAGGTGAACGTCGTGCGTGACCTCGCTGTCCTGGGGAGCCCGGCCGCCGTGCCCACTGAACGCGGCTCCCGCTTGTTCGGTCCCGACCACACAGGGCGTTGAGACCTCCGGCTGATTCCATCGCTCCTGTAACCGGCCCGCCAGCTTGCCGAAGTTCGCAGGCGCCTTGCCGGGGTACCAGATAGTGTGCGGATGCTGCAGCGGCAGCTCCGGGTGAGCCATCGCTCGAATGACCTCAACCCATCCGTCTCGCTCCAACTGACGAACCCGTCGCCAAGCCCGCCGTTCTGCTTGATGTGACTCGCTCCACCAGGTTCGGGCGATCTGCCGAATGGACAAGACGCAGACACGGCGGGTCAGCGTCTCCAGGATCTCCCTGTCCCGCGGCTGAAGCTCAAGGATCGATGTGTGGCCGGGCACGGCTCGGATGATACCGCCAGACCCACCGGACGTACAGGAAAGGCGCCGTCTTGGTTGGTGCAAGAACTGTGCCCGACTGAACACATCAAGAACTTGCTTCATAGTACTTTACATCAGAATGGGGGCATTGGACAACCCATTTGATAAGGGCCGGTTTATCCAATGGGTTGAGTGAGGGCTTTGTTTGGCGGTCGCGGTCCTCCCCATTCGCCCACGGTGGGCTTTTCCATGGCGGCTTGGCGGGCTTCCGGTGCATGTTCAGACCCTCGCGGAAAAAACCGTCTGGGCTGATTACGGGAATCTGGGCGCGCGTCAGGTGTGCGTCAGAAGGGGCTGTTGATCGACATGGGGTGAGAAGGCCGGCAGGTGTCCTGCCGGCCTAGTGGACTCAGCGTCTGGGGCGCTCGTGATGGACCAGCCAGCCGTCTACGCGCCGGATCGTGTTAAAAATGTGCTTGTCCCGTCCCTCGCGCGGCGAGGTCTCCAGGTAGTTGGCCAGTTCATCATCCCAAAGGTAGTCGAGGATGGCCCGGATCGCTTCCTGGATGTAGGCCGGCAGTTCGGGTTCGTTGTTGAATGGATGGTCATTGGTCATGTTCGTCTTCTCCCATCGGATGGATAAAAGGGGCCTTGGACAGGCCCCAGCTTCGAGCGGCTACCGCCCGAAAGCATCCGTCAACTGACTGGCCGCCACCGGCCGAAAGTACATGTCCCGTTCAACCCGCAGACCGCCCGGCCCGCGGATGGCTTCAAGCTCGGCCAGGCTGAAATAGCCCCATTCGCGCTCGAGGCCGTCGACCAGTCCGAAGAACAGGTCCTCCCCGTCGAACTCGGTGGCGTACCAGGTCCAGAATGTCCAGGGGGTGAAGAACTTCACCTGAACCACCGGGTCCTTAGCGCGTTCGGTCTCGTACAACCTGGGTAAGTTTTCCTTGATTTCCTTCGTGAGTAACTGCATGGCTTTCCCTCCCATCGTGCGGGCCGGCGGTGGTCCGCCGGCCGCGGTTTGCATCACACCAATTCCAGGTCCTCCAGCGTCGCGGCTAAACCGTCGACGTCATCCCCGAGCAGGTCGGCCAGCGCGGCTACCGTTTCGAGCCGGCCTTGCTCCCGCGTCGAGTGTTTCGGCGGTTCCTTCGGGCAGCACGGACAGTGTTCAATCCGTCCCCCGCGCCGCTTGAACCCGCCCGGGTCCTCATGCAGCACGTAATCCATGTCCCACGGTTCACCACAGCGAATGCACACGAGGTCCATATTCCCTCCAATCATCAAAGGCCGACGGTTTCCGCCACCGACCGGGTTTCTATGCACGTGTTGTCGACGCCCGACTCTCGTGAGGCGGCCTGGGCCGCATTGAAAAGCCTGACGCCGTTCGTTCGCCCCCAATGGCGAACGGCGGCAGGCTTTTCAAGACAACATCGAGCGGAAGGGAAACCGGCGGCGGGGTGGAGCTACGCAAAGAGCGTGACAGGGCCGAACGGATTCAACTGACTTGAAGCAAGAGACGGCGCCGGCCCTGGCACGATCTTTGGGGCGGGGCGGGCCGGTTGCCCGCGCCGCTCTCCTCAGCCGGCGGGAAGGTGAGGCTCTGCCGAGCCTGTGGGTGGTGGTGGCGGCGATTCCCAGCGGCAAAGAAAGGGCTTGCGCTCTTGTGAAAGCGACGTATGCTTAGGGGAGCGGCACGGCATGTCTGGCCGCTGGGCTTAAAGGTGGGTCGGGGCAGTTGTGGAAGCAGGCTCGGCAGGCAAGGGTGCGACCTGGCATCGGTCGCCCCTGCCTGGGATGGCAATCGTGGGTGTACTACGTTCGGCTGATTCAATCCGAACCATAGCACGCCTGTTGAATTCGTCAATCGGAAAACCATTCGCTCGCGGATGGATCACTGCCCTGAGCATGCCCATTCCCGACCACCTCACTGCGAAACGACAGTTCGGAGGGGAATATGGGCCGACACGACGAGCACACCGCACAACGTTTCCACAAACCAGAAGGCGGATATCGCGTCATTCCTGCGCGCCACATCTACACGGTTTGGTCCGCGTACCGGACCAGGATGATCTCACTGCTTGGCCTGCGGGTATACCTGGCCTTACATGAAGTCGCCGAGCGTCGACACGCCGACGGATTCCGAGGCCACAAGCGACCGTTGCCTGCGAGCCCATCCGATTGGCTGACTGATCCCGTACCCGAACTCCACCAACTCGTGGGCTGTGCCCGTCCTTCTCAGGTGCGGGCGGCCCTGCGGCAACTGGTCTCGGTCGGGCTGGTCGGGTTGGATGCAAGCCGTTGCAGCCTCGCCCGTGGCGCCGCCAATGCATCCCCTGTGTTGCAGGAAACCGCCCGGTCGATGGAGCGTCACCTGGGTCGGCGAGGCCGCGTGCCGTTTCCGCGTCGGACACTTCGGCAGATCGCCCGCGAATGCTCTGCGGCCAAAGCCGCGGTCATGCTTGGCACCGCGATGCGCTGTCTCTACCGTCACGACGAGGGACAATGTTCAACTGCGGGTTCCTGTTCAGCCCGGCTTCTGGCGGACGCCTTCGGCTTGCATGTTCGAACCGTCAAGGCGGCACGAATGCAACTGCGGCAGGCCCGCTGGCTCTTGTCCATTCCGGCAGACCGTTGGCACGTCCAGCGGTTTGGTGGACGTTTTCAGGTCAACATGGCGTGGTCTCCATCCAACACCAATTCTTCACCCCGGTTCATGCCCAATCACACCGAACCGCCACCCCCCATAATCAAACAGGAACTCCATTCGGAGATCGAAACCAGAAAACCCGACGTGGTGGCTGAGGAGCACTCATCCGCAGAAGTACCGGCCCCGCCGAGGCTGGCCCGCATCCTGATGGCCGACCTCCGGGATTCCGGCCGGCTGATGAGCCTGTTCCAGCAGGCGGTAGCCCGCGGGTACGTCCGAGTTTGCGAAGCCGACCGCTTACGGTTCTTCGCCGCCGCCGAACACGCCCTTCGCGTCGGTCACGGAAATCCGTGTGGACTGTTTGCCCAGACTGTCCGGCAAGGGCTCTGGCGGTTCAGCAGCGAACGTGACGAAGAGCGAGCCCGGCGGCGGCTTCGCGGTTTAGTGAGCGGGATGCTGGTGCCGGACATGGCTCCCCCGCATGACCCCGAGGTTTGGCGACTGGTCCGTCGTGTGGCACATGAACGTTCTTGGCCACGCGACGGCGTTCGGGTTGCCGGCGTCCGCCCCGCCGCCCACCGTCTTCGAGCGCCTCAAAACCAACAGCCGACGATTGCGCGGCCTTCCAAATCGTGCAATACTGCGTAAAAAGCGGCGTAAGCCGCGGACCCAATGGGTCCGCGGCTTACACTCAGAACTTACAGATGGGCCATTAGACGAATGCTGTGAGTACGAGACCACCGAAAGTGATCCCGCCACCGAGCAGCATCATCGCGAGGTCCCGACCAGTCACCACCGGTTCTCCAACCAGAACAGTACTGCTGGGTTTCCGGTGTTCGAGGAAGATAAGCGTCTTACCATGCCGCCTCACCTCGAAGCTGACCTCAAAGTCGACATCCTCTGACTTGATTACCTGCTTAATGTTGCCGCGGTAATCAACTATCACAATCATGTCGACATTATGATTTCCCGGGCGCATGCCCGGAAAATCGGCGATTCTTACCTTAATCACGATGTTTCACTCCATCGTTAGAACAGGTCCCACCAGGGCTACACCCTGGCGTGGAGCTGACCCGCTCGTTCATCACGCGCTCCCCCGACGACCCGTGGGGTCATCGAGGCAACGGGCAATGCCGCTCCGATAAGTCTCGCCCTTCGTCGGGGACCTCATGCCCGACACACAAACCGTCAGTTTTGACCCATGACGGTGGGGGGTGAAAAAATCACGTTCGACGGGTCGCATCCGGGGGCAGCCTCGTTACCCCGACACGGATACTCCCTTTCTGTATTGTATCCACCCGCCGACCACGGTTCACGACCCCGCCGCAGGTGGCCTGAGCCGGCAAGCAACGCCGCGATGCGACCCTACGGCCCCACCCCTCCCGATGTCCGCCGGGTGGCGGTCACGGCGGTGTGCCTATTTACACACGATCACGTCCGTATTTCCCCGCCTGACGTGCAGGAGTGCCTGGGCGGTCGCGCCGGTGGCAACGGCGTTCAAGACATCTTCGAGCTTCGCTTCGGTCCAGTAGTCGCACCGGATCGGGTGCCCGTTGAAGCTCTCGATCACGTCGCCCACCTGAAGGCCGGCGGCGGCCGCAGGCGAACCACTGCGGATATAAGTGACCTGCAGCCGCTCCTTGATCACCCTGTAGTGAAGGCCAAAGTCAGGTGCGTCCCCGAGCTTGAGCCGCTTGGCCGTGACGGTCGAATAGATTGTCCCCTCTTCCATCTCGTACAGCTTCAAAGAAGCCAGCGGAAAGCCGACTGATGCGGCCATCTTCAAGTAATCTTCGCCCCGGGCCTTGTCTCCCGTGGCGACCAGGGCTCGCCCTTTATGCTCCATGAAGTAACCGCGCCCGTAATCGTTCCTCAGGAACTGGGAGTAGGCTTTGTCGAATTTGGCCACTTCCAGGGCCCGGGACGCCAAAGGGCTAATCTCGGCGTGCTTGCCCTGAGCGTAGTAGGCCCGGATGACGCAGTAGTAGGGTCCGGGATCACGCGGCTGGAGGCACAAGGCGATCTTGCCGTACATCTCGGCCTTGACGAGGTTTCTGGTCGGTTTCTCCGCCCAGTGTGCATCATGAACGGTGGACGCGAAGGCCCAGTAGACCCAGTCGTTCGAGTCATAGAAGATCGCCCGGACAACCGCATCCAACGCCTCTGCGGGTTGTCGTTGATCCCAGGCCATATGGTAGATTTTCTCGTACATCTCTGCCCGCGTCTCGTTGTATCCACCGGTCACGGCCAGGTGCAGCGTGGATTGGCCCGTATCGATCACGGATTTGTAGTCCTTGTCGATGACAGGGGCGATCGCCTCAAAGTCCTTCACGCTCCCCGTCAGGGCGAAACGCAGCACCTTGACCGTGAAGTCCTTCTGCTGCTGGCTGGCAAATGAGTCGAGCAGGCGTTCGTAGGGCATGTTCGATTCATCCAGGAGCGGGCCCTGCTCGGCTACCGGTGTTGGTTTATCTTCCGCCAGGGCAGTGATCGGCAGCAATAGGCTGGCCAGAACCAGCACCCGTCGAAGCCATCGTGATTCCGCTGGCAAGGTTGCACCTCCTCCATAACAGATTTACGTGGGTCGATTCGATATCAGTTCTCCTTGACTGCATCGCCTTCGGGGGCTGATGCCGGGCGGACGTTTGACGTGAGCAGCCCGGGTACCCGGGCTGCTGGCAACCGGCCATGGTCCACGCCCGGTTATCAGCGGCACCATGTTACCGCGCAGCCGGTCCGTCGAGGAGCCCTCGGGCTCGGGACCGTACCGGCAGAGGGGCAGGGATGCTTAACCGGTCTGCGGACCGGTTCTGCCGCCGGCCCGTCGCCCTCGGGTCCCGAAGGCCTGGCGGCCCTTCTGGGTGAGGACCCGAGGGCGACGGCCGTAGACGGCAGGGGATGCAGGCCACCCACCTGCGGCGGGTGGGCGGGAGCACCCCCGGCCAAAGGTCTCGCATCATAGGGGTGGTGGGCCGACCACGGGTCGCGGAACGAAAACCGCTCGCCGGCAACCCCCTGGCTGTGATAAGCAGCAGAGATGCCGGTATCTGTAAGCGCCGGGCGTCAGACGGCCCGGTGGAGTCTGGCAATGCCGTCAACCACGGAGAAATCACATGATCAAAACCATTCACATGTTCTGGTCAGGACAGGTGACCGCCGAAGTGCTGGAGGTCGCTTCCGACCACGGGCTCGGCTACTCGCTCGCCATCCACCGCAGTTGCCCGGAAACCACCGGCGTGGAAACCCTCTTTGTGGCCAAGGGCCAGGAACTCCACGACATTCGGGCGGTCGTGGATTCCGCCCTGGGGCTCATTGAACACCTGCTGGATGGAGGATCGCACGAGGCTTGGTGCAATCGGCGGGGCTACAGCATCGGGTCGGTGGCCAACTGGGGCGGTCCATTGAAAAAGGAGCCCGCCGACACGTCATGAGCACCCGGATTCCCGGCCGCGGCCGGCGTGGTTCGATGGCCCCTCTGGTTGAATGGTCACCGCCCAGTCTGTTCCGACACCCTGGCCGGCAACGCCCGAACCTCGCCCCGGAGGCCTTCGATCTCCGCAAGAACCGCCTGGATCTCCGGCAAGGCCAGCTCGCGGACGGCACGCTGCATATTCAGGCGGGTTGGTGGGCAAGTCGCGATCAGCGTGGCCAGCGTGACATTCTTGGCGGAATGTGGCATATAAACGATCATGGACGCAGGCTTCACTTTGGTGCTGATGTTGGGCGCCTTCGCGTTTGCCCACCCCGACGCCGCGGCCGTCGCTCTCCTTGGCTATCTCGCGATACTCTTCGCGCGTCGTCGTTGACCGCGACGCCTACACGGGCCGTCTGGGGCGTTTCCGCATGGTCAGCACCTCCCATGTTCCCCCGGGCGATTCTGCTTTCGGCCGTAAGAGTTCTCCAGGTCTTCGTGACTCCTACGAGTGTCATACCCATACCGGCCAGCCCTGTCTTCTGCCGGGCGGCGTGGTCCCACGTCACGTTCCCCCGCAGCGACAGCATAACCCACGTGTCAGGTGGGAGACGATGACCTTGCCAAAGTTATGAAGGAGGTGCTTTATGTCCAAGCCAGTCAATCGACCCGTTCAGGAAGTCCGCCACGGCCACATCAAGGCCTTGGTATGGGCCAACGAGACGAGCAACGGGACGCGTTTCAACGTGACCCTTGTCCGCATCTACAAGGATGGCGAGGAGTGGAAGGAAACGTCCAGCTTCGGCCGCGACGACCTGCTGCTCCTGGCCAAGACCATCGACCAGGTTCACACGTGGATCCTGGACCAGCAGGCGACTGCATCCGAGGCAAGCTGACCGACGGTTACCATTGGGCCGGCGTCGGCCCACACGCAGAGGTTTTATACGCGGGTCATGTCTCCACCTGGCCCCTTGAAATGAGGATGCCCAGATGACCCATGTCATTACCCAACCCTGCCGGGGACCCCGCTGTGCCGCGTGCCTGGCGGTCTGTCCGGTGGACTGCATCGGCCCCACGCCGGCGGAACCCGCCTGGTCGCGAGCAGCCATGCTCTACATCGACCCCGAATTGTGCATCGACTGTGGGCTGTGCGTGAGTGAATGCCCGGCCAAGGCGATTTTTCCCGAGTATCGTCTGCCCTCGCGGTGGCGGATCTTCATGCTCATCAACGCCATGTTCTTCTGCCTGACCAAGAATCGGCGGTAGCGGGCGATCCAGAAGTTTCTCCCTTCTCCACGTCACGCTTCACGCCGGCCGACGCATAACCCTGATCGAGAGGATCGGCATTTCCATTGTGCTGACGGCCGAGTCCTCCCCATGAGAGACCGGTGGTGCAACACAGGTTACTCGGCAGGCGGAAACGCTTGTTCTCATTGAATGCAAGGAGACATCCATGCCCAATCTCACACGCGCATGCGAAGAAATGTTCCGGCGGACGGAAGATGAACGATTCGGCACGCTCGTCGAACTCTGGCAGCATTGCCAGGAAGACCGCGAGCGGTCGGTCGAACACTGGCCCGCCACCCAGCGGCTTCGGCCGCTCTCCCAACCCGGCACCGTGGTGCTGGGATTCGACGATCAGGAATTCTTCATGAACGACTGGTCGTTCTCACAGTTGTGCCGTCTGGCCAACGTCAGCAAGGATACGCTGAATCGGCTGTCGCCGGAGACCGCCGCTCGGGCGCTTCAGGAGACCATGCCCGGCGGCGAGAAGCCGGCCCAGGCGCTCACGTCCGGCTCGACGATTCGGTCGATTCACGGTACCAGCTACACCCGGCTGTACAACGTGGACCTGCTGAACATCGTCCGGGAGTTCGCCACGGACTTCCGGCCACCGCAGGAAGCTGCCGCTCCGCCGACGGAGCTGGCCAACCCGGAGGACACCCCGCCCTGGGAAGAGCTGGAGAAGACGGCCCGGCCCAGGGGAGGAACGGGGCTGTACTGCGGCGAACAGGACATGTTCTGCTTCCTCATCGACCCGATGGGCTGGACGGACATCGACGGCGAGCCCTTCGCTCCGGGATTCTTCCTCTGGAACTCGGAGGTCGGCCGGCGAACGGTGGGTATCCAGACGTTCTGGTTCCAGGCGATCTGCCAGAACCACATCGTCTGGGACGCGGTGGACATCGTCGAGTTCACCCGCAAACACACCGCCAACGTCCACGATTCGCTGGGAGAGATCCGGCGGATCATCGAAGGGCTGGTCGAGAAGCGCGATCAGCGTCGCGACGGGTTCGTCCAGACCATCCGCAAGGCCATGGTCACCAAAATCGGAGACGACGCCGACGAGGTGCTGAAGGTCCTGAGCCGGCACGGCATCCGCCGCAAGGTGGCCGACGAGGCCCTGGAGATCGCCCGCCAGCAGGGAAGATTCACCGTGTTTGCCCTGGTGGATGCGCTCACCCGGCTGGCCGGCAAGCTGCCCAACGCCGGCGATCGCACGGAAGCCGACGAGCGGGCATCGTCACTGCTGGCCCTGGCGGCATAGCTGCCACGGGCGGACATCGAATTGTGAACGGTTTTTCGAGAGGCACATATGCACCACCGGCCTCTCGCCATTCCCGCCCTCGGCAGGGATTTGACATTCAGTATGGCTGGATACCCGCCGAGGCCCAACCAAAGGGCTGCTTTGGTAACACTTGCAGCCCGCCACCGACGGGCATCGTTAACCGGGAGAATGCCCTGCGGAGACCCTTGGGGCCGGTTCTAGGGCTGGGTATAATGCACTTCCTGTGGTGTCGTTCTGAAACCTCAGAAAGGTCCAGATGGGGCCTGGAGCGTTTCTGGAATTCCGGCAGCGTTCCACGTCTTGCGTTTCTGAGTCGACGAGGATTCGACCCACCGCACGAGGTGCGGCCGTGTGGCCGCCCGACTAACGATGTTCGTTTGAGGAGTACCGATTCGGACCGAGCAAAGCTGATGAGATAATCAGCGTTTCAGACTTGAGCGCTTGCCTGGGAAATCGCCAGCCGGGGTCAACCCGGAATTCGGACAACGCGCACGAGGTCTGGACGCACTCCCGCTTGGGGGTGTCGTTCCGGCCCGTGCTTGTCCGAAGGGTCTGGCGACCCTCCCAGGCGGTACGGACAGGCGGCATTCCCTTTCTTAATTCCGCCGCCGTCCACCCGCTCGTTGGCCGCCCATGTCTCGCGTGTGCAAGTCTTGAGAGCGTGTTAGAGGAGGAGGAGGAAGAAGATGCGTCTTGTCATTTCAGCTATCATGATCGTGATAGGGATGAGTCCGTGTATTGCGGTAGGCGGGCCGCCCGTCGGAGAAGACACGTCAGCGGTGATGAAAGAGATCCCACGTGAGCAGGTTCAGGCGTTGGCGGATTCGATCGCCGGCCACACCTTGATTGTGGATTGGCACGGCACCTGGGACTACGCCACGATCCAGGAGGCGCTCGACGCGGCCCAGTCCGGCGACACGATTATCGTGCTGCCCTCGACCGGTTCGCCCAGCGGCGCCTATGTCGAGAACATCACCATCCCCGCCATCCCGCTCACGCTGCGGAGCATCAATCCGGAGGATCCCGCCGTCGTCGCCGCAACCATCATCGACGGCAACCAGGCCGGGAGTGTGGTGACGTTCGCCGAGGGCGCTTCCACAGAAACCGGGTTGAATGGCTTCACCATTCGCAATGGCACCGGGACGGTTTCAGGGGATTTCCGCAACGGCGGGGGAATCTACTGCTCCTCTTCTTCCCCGATGATCACCAACTGCACAATCACAGGAAACACCGTGTCAAACAGCGGTGGCGGAGTCTACTGCTCCTCTTCGTCCCCCACGATTCTCAACTGCATGATCACGGAAAACAACGCGGATGCTTCGGACGGCGGCAGCGCCAGCGGCCAGGGCGGTGGGATTTCCTGCAGCGACGCGTCCTCCCCGATGATCATCAACTGCACGATCACGAGTAACGGCGCGTATGCCTTGGACAGCGGCGACACCAACGGCCAGGGTGCTGGGGTCTTCTGTAGCAGCGCTTCGTCCCCGACAATCACCAACTGTACCATAGCGGAAAATCACGCGATATTCGACGGCGGCGGGGTCAGTTGCAACAATTCCTCACCGACGATCACCAACTGCACAATCACGGGAAACAAAGGGTTACCTGGTGGCGGAATCGCCTGTATCGAATCCTCCCCGACAATCACCAATTGCACGATCGGGGAAAACGGCGACCGTGGGATCTACTGCCACAATTCTTCCCCGACAATCACCAATTGCACGATCACGGGAAACAGCGGGTATCGGGGTGGCGGGGTCGAATGCCGCTCTTCCTCCCCGACGATTACCAACTGCACGATCGCGAGAAACAGTGCATCAACGGGTGGCGGGGTGCACTGCTGGGATCACTCCTCCCCGACAATTGCCAACTGCACGATCACGGGAAACGGCGCATTTTCCGGCGGCGGGATCTATTGCAGCGAGTATTCTTCGCCGACGATCGCCAACTGCACGATGGCGGGAAACAACGCATCGGACGGCGGCGGGATCTACTGCTACAGCAGCTCCCCGACGATCACGAACAACATCGTCGCCTTTAATTCAGCCGCGATCTACAACACCGGATCAGGTGCACCGGTGCTGCGGTACAACTGTGTCTTCGGCAATACGGGATACAATTATTCCGGGGTGACCGACCCTACGGGGACTGATGGCAACGTCTCAGCCGACCCCAAGCTGGCCGACGTACCCCACGGCAACGTCCACATCCAGCCTGACTCGCCCTGCAGGGAGGCCGGCGACGATGCCGTGGTACAGGCCGGCTGGCTGGATATGGACGGCCAGCCCCGCATTCAGGATGGGCGCGTGGACATCGGGGCCGACGAATCAGATGGGACTCGGCACCAGCCGGGCCCCTATGTGATCGTCCGGGTTGCTCCCGATGGCGATGACAGCTATGACGGGTCGCGCTGGGGCTTGGCCAAGCGGACGGTCCAGGCGGGCATCGATGCGGCCGCTACGGCCGGTGGCGAAGTCTGGGTGAGGGCCGGCACCTACCTGGAACGGATCACACTTCATTCGTACGCACATGTCTACGGTGGCTTTTCCGGCCTGGAGAGCCAACGTGGCCAGCGCGCCTGGGCCGCCAATCCGACGGTTCTGGATGGCCAAGCCGATGGTTCCGTGATCACGATTGAAGCCGGTTACCGGGTCAGCACGATTGACGGCTTCATCGTTCGTAACGGCCACGCGTCAGAATACTTGTTCGGAGATTATGGGGGCGGAATCTGCTGTCGCTCTTCCTCCCCGGCGATTGCCAACTGCACGATCGTGGGGAACATCGCGGACTATGCCGGTGGCGGGGTCTCCTGTAGTGGTTCCTTCCCGACGATCGTCAACTGCACGATCACGGGAAACAGCACTGAGATCGGCGGTGGAGTCTACTGCTCCTCTTCATCCGCGACGATTGTCAACTGCACGATCACGGAAAACAGCGCGTACTCTGGCGGTGGGATTTACCACGAGCGCTCTTCCTCTCCGACGATCGCCAACTGCATCATCGCGGGAAACAACGCGGTAGGCGGCGCCGGCGGCGGAGTCTACTGTTATCTTTCCTTTGTCAGAATCAGTAATTGCGTCATCAAGGAAAACAGTGCTCCGCACGGCGGTGGGGTCTACTGCGGCGCGAGCTCTGTTTTCCAGTCCCCGAGCATCGCAAACTGTGCGATCACGAGAAACAACGCAACATCTGGCGGCGGAATCACGTGTAGGGGGTCGTCCCCGAAGATCACCAACTGCACGCTCGTGAGCAATAGCGCACCAGATGGCGGCGGAGTCGTCTGGTTCCCTATGCCTAACGCTGTTACCTCCCCGACCATCACGAACACTATCGTGGCGTTCAATACCTCGGGGTTCTACGGAGTTAACGGCTCCCCGTTTCCGGGCGTACTGACGTTGCAGTACAACTGCGTTTACGGCAACACGGCATATGACTTCTCGGGCGTTGCCGACCCCACTGGCACCAACGGCAACCTTTCTGCGGATCCTCTGTTCCGCTCGGCCAGCCCCGGCCCAGATGCCACCTGGGGAACTACGGATGATGTCCTGAACAGCTTACGACTACAGGCCGAATCACCGTGCATTGATGCGGGGAACAATGCCGATGTGCCGGCTGACCTGGCCGACCTCGATGGCGACGGCGACACGACCGAGCCGATGCCGTTCGATCTGGCCGGGCTGTTGCGCTTTGTGGATGATCCGGCCACTGCGGACACCGGCGCGGGCACGCCGCCAATCGTGGACATGGGCGCGTACGAATATTTTCTCACCGCCAAGGCCGACTTCGATACTGACGGCGATGTGGATTCAGACGATCTGGCCGTATTCGAGGCCTGCGCGACGGGCCCTGCGGTGCCGTACAACCCGGCCGAACTGCCCGAACCCGAGCCCGGTTGCACGCTGACGCCGAACGGTAACGGCCATATCGCAGCCGACTTTGATGAAGATAGCGATGTAGATCAGTCAGACTTTGGCATGTTCCAACGCTGCTACAGTGGTGAAGGCAACACGGCTGATCCCGATTGTACCAATTGAGCCGCGCGGTCATACGGGCGGAAAAAGGCCGCAGGACATGGAACGTTGACTCGTCCACAATTGTGCCTGGAAAGGACAAAACAAGAGGAGCAATAACATGATCGTTTTCGCTGATACTCCGCCGGTACGCAAGTCAAGCGTGTTGTGGATGATGATGATCGCGGGCATCGGACTGACGGCATGCAGCAGTTGGTCTTTCGCTGAGTGCTCGGGACAGTGGACGTTCCCAGCGGACATTCCCGGAGTTAACGTCGACGGTATCGTCTATGCCGCCGTGCTCTGGGACCGCGACGGCACGGGTCCGCAGCCGGAGCGGCTAGTCATTGCCGGAGACTTCTGGTTGGCCGGGGGCATCGCGGCAAGAGATATCGCCGAATGGAACGGGATGTCGTGGATGCCGTTGGGCCCCGGATTCACGGGGAGCAGCGACAGGGTCTACGCGCTCACCGTTTACGATGGAGCGTTGATCGCCGCGGGCAGTTTCGCCAGCGTAGGGGGGATTACGGTCAACAACATCGCCAGGTGGAACGGATCCTCCTGGGCGCCATTGGACATCGGCTTGACGGGCGGGACGAGTCCCACTGTCAGAACGCTCGCCGTTCACAACGGCGGGTTGATCGCAGGAGGTTCATTCACCACTGGCAGTGGGATTACCGTGAACAACATTGCCAGGTGGAACGGTTCTGCCTGGACGCCTTTCGACACCGGCTTGACGGGCGGAGCAGCGCCTGCTGTCAGGGCGTTGACGATCCACGGCGGCGAACTGATCGCGGGCGGCTTATTCACTACCGGCAGCGGAATCTCCTTGAGAAGCATCGCCAGGTGGAGCGGCTCCGCGTGGACGCCCGTGGGCGACGGTTTGACCAGCACAAATGCCAGAGTCGAATCGTTGGCTGCGTACAACGGCGAGCTGATCGTCGGAGGCAGCTTCTCGGAAGCCGGTGGGGTTGAAGTCAGCAACATTGCACGGTGGAACGGTACTTCATGGGCTGCCCTCGGTTCCGGCTTGAACAACATCGTCTTCGCTCTTGGGGTTTACGATGACGAACTGATCGCGGGTGGAACATTCACCGCCGCCGGAGCGGTCACAGCCACCAGAACCGCCACGTGGAATGGCTCCGAATGGAACCCCATGGGTGAAGGACTGCGCAACGGCTACGGTATTCCGGCTGCTTACGACTTTGTGGTCCTTGGCGGCGAAGTCGTTGCCTGTGGCAACTTCCATCTCGCCGGCGACGTGTCCGCCTACAGTGTTGCCAGATGGAATGGCGTTTCCTGGGCGCCGCTACTGATGGGGATGAACAATCAAATCCAGTCGTTCACCGTCTATAACGGCGAACTGATCGCCGGAGGAGGCTTCACGGAAGCCGGGGGAAGACCAGCCAATGACCTCGCGAGGTGGACCGGGATCTCCTGGTCTGCGATCGGCTCGGGAGCCATGGTAGGCGATTATCCTGGGGTCGGTGCCCTGACGGTCTACAACAATGAGTTGATCGTGGGAGGTTCGATCACGCAGGCCGGAGGAGTCCCAGTCAACAACATTGCCAAGTGGAACGGGAACTCCTGGGCTGCGCTTGGGTCTGGAGTGACCGGCGAGTACGCCACCGCCTACGCTTTGGCCGTCTACAATGGTGACCTGATCGTCGGAGGCACATTCACAGATGCTGGGGGAGTTGCCGTCAACAACGTCGCCAGATGGGATGGAACATCCTGGGCTTCGCTTGGCTCAGGTTTGGTTGTAGGCGGTTATCCTGGGGTTGGTGCCCTTACGGTCTACAACAATGAGCTGATCGTGGGAGGTGCGATCACGGAGGCCGGAGGAGTCCCAGTCAACAACATTGCCAAGTGGAACGGGAACTCCTGGGCTGCGCTTGGGTCTGGAGTGACCGGCGAGTACGCCACCGCCTACGCTTTGGCCGTCTACAATGGTGACCTGAT
>JAGNEZ010000072.1:20150-27640 GCA_018003015.1 Phycisphaerae bacterium
CGTCGGAGGCACATTCACAGATGCTGGGGGAGTTGCCGTCAACAACGTCGCCAGATGGGATGGAACATCCTGGGCTTCGCTTGGGTCTGGAGTGACCGGCGAGTACGCCACCGCCTACGCTTTGGCCGTCTACAACAGCAACCTGATCGTGGGAGGCTATTTCACGGATGCCGGGGGAGTTGCCGCCGACGGCATTGCCAGATGGGACGGAACAGCCTGGTCCGCGCTCGGCTCCGGCCTCGGGGTGGGCGAATGGGTCTTTGCTCTGACTGTCCTCAACGGCGAACTCACAGTCGGAGGTCTTATTAGCCTTAACGGGTATGACGATCTGCTCGGCGGATGGGCGCGATGGCGTGATCCCGGTCCGACTGCCGACTTCGACTGTGACCTTGACGTCGATGTCGATGACCTGATGGTATTTGAGGCCTGCGCGACCGGGCCGGCGGTGCCGTACAACCCGGCGGCGCTGCCTGCGCTCGAACCCGGGTGTACACTGACGCCAGATGGCAACGGCCATATCGCCGCTGACTTTGATGAGGACAACGACGTAGATCAATCAGATTTCGGTTCGTTCCAGCGATGCTACAGCGGACAAGGCAACCCAGCCAATCCGGATTGTGCCAACTGACCCGACTGTCGTCGACCGTGGTGTGTGAAAGGACCAACAGATGAACCTCGCGAATCGGATGAGCCTAGGCACGATGCTGTTGATCGGCGCTGGTGCCTGCATGGGCACAAGCTCGGCTTTGGGTGAAACCGTGTATGTTTCAAAAACAGGTGACGATACGAACAATGGCCTGACCTGGGCAACTGCCAAGCTGACTGTCCAGGCGGGGCTGGATGCTGCAGTTAGCGGTCAAGAAGTGTGGGTTGCTGCCGGCATATACTTTGAGAACATCACGCTCAAGGATGAAGTCGCCTTGTACGGCGGTTTTGTCGGCTCAGAAACCGAGCTTGTCCAGCGAGACTGGACGATCAACGTAACAACCCTCGACGCAAACCAATCTGGAAGAGTGGTCACAGCACCTTCTGGAACAACCGCCGCTTCCCGTATTGACGGTTTCATTGTCCGTAATGGCAGCGCGTCGTGGGGTGGGGGCATCTACTGCTCCTATGCGTCCCCGACGATCGCCAACTGCACGATCACGGAAAACAGCGCGGCATACGGCGGGGCGGTCGCCTGCTGGGAATCATGGACGACCCTAAACAACTGCACGATCGCCGAAAACGATGCGACAGCTCAAGGTGGCGGGATCTACTGCGACGGTGGCTTTCCGGAGGTTCTTAACTGCACGATCACGGAAAACAGCGCGGCATGGGGCGGCGGCGTCAGCTGCTTTTTTTCGGGCCTGGACATCGTCAACTGCACGATTTCAAAGAACATCGCGACATCCGGTGGTGGCGGCGTCTACTACCTTGATTGCGACTCAGGAATCGCCAACTCCAGGATCACGGAGAACATCGCGTCATCCGGAGGCGGGATCTGCGTCGAGGGCGCGAATGTGATAGTCGCCGACTGCACCATCGCGGGAAACAATGCGTCCGACGGCGGAGGGATCCACAGCATCGGGTCCTCCCCCACGTTCGCCAACACCATCGTAGCCTTCAATTCATCCGGAGTGTACAAGACCGAAACGGGCACTCCGGTGCTGCGTTACAGCTGCGTTTTCGGCAACACGGCCTACAACTACTCCGGCCTGGCCGATCCGACCGACACCAACGGCAACATCTCGCTGAATCCGCTATTCAGTTCGGCGAGCCCGGGACCGGATGCCACCTGGGGGACCGGTGACGATATTCTGGACAACTTACGACTGCAGGCCGGTTCACCCTGCATCGACGCCGGCAGGAATGCCGATGTCGGTTCTGATCGGGCCGACCTCGACGGGGATGGGAACACATCCGAGCCACTGCCGTTCGACCTGGCCGGCTGGCCACGGTTTTCCGAGGATCCCGCCACCGCGGACACCGGCGCGGGCACGCCGCCGATCGTGGACATGGGGGCGTACGAGTACTTCCCCACCGCCAACGCGGAGTACGAGCAACTCGTGGTTGGGGTGGAGCAGGTCGGCATTGGCCCGCTCGTCCCCGGACCTGTTTACGCCATATCTGAAGGTTGGCACGCGATTGTCGCAGGCGATGAGGATTCGCCTCCTCCATCTGAATTCATGATTGCGCGCGAGTTTGCGCTGGGGCGAGTCGTGGTTGTCGGAGCCGAGGGACTTCTCACCAAGGCTGCTGAGCTTGATAATGGGCAGCTCATGCTTAACTCCCTCGATTGGCTGCGGAACACCGGCGGCACGAGGGTCGGATATACGACTGGTCACAGTGAGATAGTGAACCCAGCTAATGAGGCTTCATTTGCGGCTCTCCTCTCCCAAGCCGGCTACACACTCACCGGAATCCCAGGGCCCATCGCCGCCGGCGCCCTGGATAATGTGGACGTGTTAATCGTGCCCGCCGCCTGGGCACTTGATCAGACTGAGATCAACGCTATGAAGCTCTTTGTCGAACACGGAGGAGGGCTCTGGCTGTTCGGCTTAGGCTGGTCCTACCCGGGAGATATCAACGATTACGCCATGAATCACCTGTCCGAGGTGTTTGGCGCGAGGTTTATTCGCGGGTACATCACTGATCCCACAAACCAGTATCAAGGACAAGCTGTTCTGAGTGCCTTCTATCCCGATGCGGGATTCGCAGGCCTGCCAGACTCCCAAGAGTTCGTGCTTCAGACCCACGCCAACTACGGAGCGGCCTTGCCTTCCGCACTGGAGCAGGATGGCTCTTTGCGCCGAAGTTTCGTCACCGCTCATCATATGGTTGTCGTTCCCACGGTGGAGTTCGGAACGACTCACGCCGCGCGCAGCACAGTATACGATTGGACGAAACAACTGATGCAGCAGTGTCCTGGCGCTTATGCGAAGAACCAGCCTATCGACAGGCAACTCTATCCGACGACTGCCTGTATTCGGGAGCGGTGTTGGCGCACCTGGCGCGATGCGCGCGACTTATCCCCCGATGTTGTCTCGGACATGGCTACCCTTGGCCAGTTGTCCGGACATCGCCTCGATCTCCTTGAGCATTTCGGAATCGTCATTCTGGACAATCAATCCCTCGACCAAAGTCAACTAAACTACTTGCATGATCTGCTGGATGCCATCCCACAACAACTGCACAACGTCAGAAGCATTTCTGTGTCCTCTCTCATTGGGAATCCCGACATCGGGTTTGTTTCAGCCTCGGTGCATGGCTTTCTGGGCGTCGGATTGCCGGCTGCGATAAACATCTTCGACACTCCTCTTGATCGTGGCCCGGAAAACTCGTTTCCCCCTGATATTACAGGTGCCTTTGTGCCAGTGTTCACCGGAGCCGCTGCACATGAACTGAACCATGTGGTGGACAGCCACTCGGTGTACGGGGGCGCCGCCTTCTCGACGAGACGTGCACAACTCATCGCTGACGCCGGTGGTTCCAGCCAGAATTACCTGCGCAGCATGCTGCCTGATGGATTCTTCGTGTCGTACCCGCAGGAGTTCTTCGCCTCAATTGCGAATGAGTGGTTCCATGATTCCGTCAAGACGATTCAGTTGGGGTTACTCCGGTTCGACGCCGGCCTCCATCACCCGATCAATCAAGCCCTCTTCTTTGCAGACGTGTATTCACTCGGCAGCGACGTGACGAGGTTCTTTCAAACGAATGAGCAGGGTGCGATCACAGCAACGCAAGCGCCGATCCATCGAGACCCCAACGGGTTCATCGACCGAGTGGTGCTCAAAAACGTGCAGTACGATTTCGATCTGGACGCGTCCGGCAAGGTAACGGGTTACCAGGAGACGTGCCTCGCCGCGGACTGCTGCCCTGCCATCCTCTACGTCGACGAGAATGCTTCAGGCAGCACGCAGGACGGCCTCTCGTGGGACACTGCCTATTCAACGTTGGGCGATGCCCTCGACCGCATCACCGCCGGCGGATGCGTCCCAGGGCGCACCGGCGTAATCCGAGTCGCCGATGGCATCTACCGGCCCGACCAAGGCAGTCTGCGGGCCGCGGGGGATCGGGACGCCACGTTTCACCTGGAGAATTACGTCAGAATCGAGGGAGGCTATCCAGGACATGGTAGTCAATCGCCCGACCTGCGAGATATCTTGTCGCATCCAACCATACTAAGCGGTGATTTGTTGTTAGACGACGCGGGTGGAGTTGGTGATCCGACGCGATCCGAGAATGCCTATCACGTAGTCAACGCGAGTGTTGTCGATCGCACCGCGGTTTTGGATGGCGTTACGATAGAGCACGGTCACGCTAACGGTGAGAGGCTATCAGAGCGATCCTTCGGAGGGGGTATTCTTGGCAGTATATCCAATGCGACGTTCAGGAATTGCGTTATTCAGGAGAACTACGCGGGATTTGAAGGCGGTGGTGGTCGTCTGTGGAGTGGACTGCCCTTGTTTGGTGAATGCACCTTCCGGAACAACTATGCGGAAGACCGGGGAGGGGCCTTTTTCGGGGAGGGCGCATTTCATGCTTGCGAGTTTCTCGGCAACTACAGTTACGCAGCGGGCGCTATTTGGTCGGGCATCCTGGAAGCAAGTCAATGCACGTTCGCAGGCAACACGGCCGTCTTCTCCGGCGCGGTGCGCGTGCAACCCCCCTCGGGAGCAATCAGCAACTGCACTTTCGCCGCCAACCACTCGATCAACGATGCCGGAGCCGTGAATTGCGCCGACGGCGCTGCTGTGTTCGTCGTCAACTCGGTTCTGTGGGCAAACACGAGCAACAACGCCGTCTCTGAAGAGCATCGCCAAATAATGGTTTTCGGAGGCGCGACCGCCGCCGTCGACCACTGCTGTGTGCAGGGATGGACCGGAGCGCTTGGAGGCGCGGGCAATCTTCTGACGGACCCACTGTTTGTGCGTATGCCCGATCCGGGTGTCGACGGTCAATGGGATGGGGTCGATGACGACTACGGCAGCCTGCAGTTCCACCGCCAGTCACCGTGCATCGACGCAGGAAACAATGCGGCGGTACCGGCGGATACGGCCGACCTCGATGCCGACGGAGACACCAGCGAGCCGTTGCCGTTCGACTTGGCCGGTTGGGCTCGGTTCTTTGACGACCCCGCAACGACAGATACTGGTGCGGGCACACCACCGATCGTTGACATGGGAGCGTATGAGTTCTTCCCCACCGCCAAGGCGGACTTCGATGCCGATGGCGATGTGGATTCAGACGATCGTGCCGTTTTTGAGGCCTGCGCTACCGGCCCGGCGATTCCCTACAACCCGATAGCACTGCCCGAACCCGAGCCCGGGTGTACGCTCGTGCCCGATGCCAACGGCCATATCGCGGCCGACTTTGACGAGGACAACGACGTAGATCAATCAGATTTCGGCTCGTTCCAGCGCTGCTACAGCGGTCAAGGCAACCCCGCGGAGGCCGGCTGTGGGGACTGATCATAGTGTGGACTGCACTGAGGAGAAGGAAGATGCGACCTGTGATTTCTGCCGTGATGATCGTGCTGGGGGGAAGTGTCTGTGCAGCACTGGGCGGGCCCATCGCCGGTGACGCGCCGGCACGGTTGCTGAAAGAGGTGCCCCGCGAGCAGGTTGAGGCGCTGGCTGCGTCTATCGACGGACGCACGCTCATCGTGGATTGGCACGGCACCTGGGATTACGCCACGATCCAGGCCGCTCTCAACGCGGCCGAGTCCGGCGACACGATCATCGTGCTGCCCTCGACGGGGTCGCCCAGCGGCGCCTACGTCGAGAACATCACCATCCCCGCCATCCCGCTCACGCTGCGGAGCATCAACCGGCAGGACCCGGCCATCGTCGCGGCAACCATCATCGACGGGAACCAGGCCGGGAGTGTGGTGACGTTTGCCGAGGGTGCTTCCACGGAAACCGGGTTGAATGGCTTCACCGTTCGCAATGGCACCGGGACGCTTTCAGGAGGTTACTACTATGGTGGCGGGGTCTACTGCCATGCTTCCTCGCCGACGATCGCCAAGTGCACGATCACGGGGAACAACGCGACATCTGGCGGCGGAATCGCCTGCATCGCGTCTTCCCCGACGATCGTCGACTGCACCATTGCGGGGAACAGCGCGTCATCCGGCGGCGGTGGCGGGGTCTACTGCCACTCTTCCTCACCGACTATCAGCAACTGCACGCTTACCGACAACAGCGGCTCCGGAGTGTACTGCTATTCTTCCTCCGCGATGATCGCCAACTGCACCATCGCGGGAAACAGTGGGTGGTCCGGAGGCGGGGTCTACTGCAACCATTCCGCCCTGACCATAACCAATTGCACGATCGCGGATAACGACGCGTCAGACGGTGGCGGAATCAGCTGCTACTATTCCTCCCCAACGATCGCCAACACCATTGTGGCACTTAATTCTTCCGGCATCTATAGGTCCGGTTCGGACATGCCGAGTTTGAGCCACAACTGCGTGTACGGCAATACGGCCTACAACTACTCGGGCCTGTCCGCCGGCGTGGGTGACATTTCGCTCTATCCGCGGTTCATGAACCTCGCGGCGGGCAACTACGGCCTGTCACCAGGTTCGCCTTGCATCGACGCGGCGAACAACGCCGACGTACCCGCTGATTCTGCGGATCTGGACGGCGACGGCGACACAGTCGAGCCGTTGCCGTTGGACCTGGCTGGCCGGGCTCGATTCGTGGATGACCCGTGGACCCCGGACACGGGCGCCGGCACGCCGCCGATCGTGGACATCGGAGCGCACGAGTTCTTCGTTACCGCCAGGGCTGACTTCGATGCCGACGGCGATGTAGATGTGGATGACTTAGCCGTTTTTGAGGTCTGTGCGACCGGTCCGGCCATTCCCTACAACGCGGCCAGCCTGCCCGAGCCTGAGCCTGGCTGCACGTTGATGCCCGACGGCAACGGCCATATCGCTGCCGATCTCGACATCGACCGCGACGTGGACCAGGGCGACTTCGGACTCTTCCAGCGCTGCTACAGCGGTGAGGGCAATCCAGCCGATCCGGAATGTGCTGGCGGTATACCTCTGTCCAGCCTGCAATCTGCCGCAGACGCGGCTGCCCGGGCAGGCGTCGCCGGCTTCGACTCCTCGGGGCCGGGCTGGGCACTCGCGCTCCAGACGGCCATCGATGTCCTGGCCGCACACGACGCCCCGAATCTCCCTGAGATGAATACGAGTCTGTTGGTGAACCCCGCGCTGGTAGAGGTCCTGGACGACGTGAACACCCCGGACAATGCCTGGGATAAGGTGCTGACCTGGGACTATGCAACGAGCGGGCGAACGGGGATGGACGCGGACAAGAATCTGGTGGTGCGGATTCAACGCGGTCGGTGCTACCGGGATGATGCGGGTAACATGGTCTTCGAGTCGTTGGAGCATGACGCGGCTACGAACACCGGCTGGGTGACGGCGAATCCAAACATCCCGCCGTTCATGGCCGCCAACGCGGTGTTGGTGGAACTGGAGCGGCCGGAACCGC
>JAGNEZ010000073.1 GCA_018003015.1 Phycisphaerae bacterium
TATGGTGAAATACTCGCTGTTGAGTCTAGTGCACTACTAACAGACGGAAGGCGCCGACCCTGTCGGGCGTGTGGAATCTCCGCCGCGGGTGTTAAGCCCGCAGGGTTCCGTGGGAATCAAGGCTAGGGATCGTCCGCATCAGGGCCCTGGTGCTGTCCGAGCAGGTCTTCGGCCAGTTCGCGCCCACGCAGCCCCTGCACCGGTTCAGCATTGACCAGCTTTGGAGCCACTCCTACGAGGTGGCGGAGGTCTCGCGGCTGATCAGCAAGGCCGAGAAACAGGGCGGTGATCGACCCGATCAGGCCTTTACCGCGGGCGTGCTTCACGATGTCGGCATCCTCCTGCTGGCCTCCCACCATACCAGGGTGTTTGATGCCGTGATGGCGGTTGTTGAGCGAGACGGGCGTCCGCAGTGTGAGGTCGAGAAGGAGACCTTCGGCGTGACCCACGAGGAGGTCGGGGAGTATCTGCTGACGCTGTGGGGTCTCCCGCCGCGTATCGTGGAGGCGGTCGCCCTGCACCACCGCCCGGGGCAGATCAACTACGATGGTCTCTGCGCCGCGAGTTGCGTGCATGTGGCCGATGCCGTGTTGACCGCGATGCAGAAATCCCGAGCGGGCGCCGGCTGTGAACCGATTGTGCCGGCACTCGATCTGGCCTACCTCAATCGACTGGGGATGGACGACCGGGTCGCGGCGTGGACGGGACTGGCGAGCCTGGTCTTCGACCGGGCGATGGCGGTATCGGCATGAATGACATGAACCGGCGGGTACTCTTTGTGGATGACGAAGTCAACCTGCTCGAAGGCCTCAGGCGGCAGTTGCGTCGGAAGTATGTGGTGGCGACGGCCAGCAGTGGGGCGGCGGGGCTGGAGGTCCTGGAGAGCCAAGGGCCCTTCGCGGTCGTGGTGTCCGACTACAACATGCCGGGCATGAATGGAGCCGAATTCCTGGAGGATGTGCACCATCGGGTCCCGCAGACAGTCGCGGTGATGCTGACTGGCCGGCCGGAGTTGAGCGTTGCCGTATCAGCCCTGCATCAGGGTCACATCTTCCGCTTCCTGCAGAAGCCCTGTACTCAGGAGTTGCTGGAGAAAGCCCTGGATGACGCCATCGAGCAGTACCGGCTGGTGAGTGCAGAACGGGCGCTGACGGCAGAGCTGAATGCCAGGAACGAGGAACTCCGGCTTCTCAATGAGGAGTTGGAGGCCCGTGTGGTTCAGCGGACCGCGTTGATTCAGCGCATGCAGCGATTCATGACCGACTTGAATGGCATCGACTCGCTGGAGGGGGTGGCGGACCTGGTCGTGGGGACCACGGCCGACATGCTGACCAGCCGTCGCGTGTCGCTGATGTTGCCGGACGGCAATCGCGAGTACCTTCGTATCGCCGCGGCAGTGGGGATTGCCCAGGACGTGAAGGAGGCCATTCGCGTGCCGGTTGGTGGCGCGATTGCCGGACGCGTGTTCGCCGAATCGCAGAACATCGTGGTCAGCGAACCTGACGAGATGAGCGAGTTCAGCGATCGGTACGACAGCGAGTTTTTCGCCAGTATCCCATTGGCGAGCACCTCGCTGGTGACTCCCAGCGGCCCGGTTGGCGTGCTCAATGTCAGCGAGCCGCTGGATGGCCGGCCCTATTCCGCGGAAGCCCTGGCCCAGTTGCGAGCCATCGGGGAGGTGGTGGCCATCGCCCTGTGCAACCAGATCCGATTGCGGGAGCGCAACGAGGCTCGCGATGCGACGATCCTGGCTCTGGCCAGGCTGGCCGAGAACCGCGATCCCGAGACCGGGACCCATCTCGAGCGTGTGCAGGCCTATTGTCGGCTCCTGAGTCAAGCCCTGGCTCGCAGGCCCGAGTACACCCGGGTAATCACCCGGTCGTTCATTGAGACCATTGTCCGGTCCTCCCCGCTGCATGACATTGGCAAGGTGGGAATACCGGATGAAATCCTCCTCAAGCCAGGCCGGCTGGTTCCTGCAGAGTTCGAGATCATGAAACGGCACGCGCAGATCGGCGGCGACACCATCCGGAGCATCATCAACCAGGGACGGACGCAGGACTTCCTGCTGATGGGGATGGAAATCGCCTACCATCATCACGAGAAGTTCAACGGCAAGGGATACCCTTTTGGCCTGGCTGGGGAGCAGATACCGCTCTCCGCCCGAATCGTGGCCGTGGCCGATGTCTATGACGCGTTGACATCGAAGCGAGTCTACAAAGCGGCGATGCCCCACGGCGAGGCCGTCACCATCCTCCGGCAGGAGGCCGGCTCGCACTTTGCCCCCGAAGTGGTGGACGCTTTCCTCAGTCGTGAGCAGGACTTTGCCCAACTCGCCGTTTCGCTGGCCGACCTGTCGGAGCCTCAGAAGGCCGAACCACTCTCGGGAGACACACGGGGGCTGCAGGGGGCGGCCGGGGCCGAGGAGAGGGTCAGCTACGCCTTTGCCCGGCGATGACGCCGCCGCGGGTCGGAATACTCAGCGAGTTCACGCCTTGCCAAGGAGTCCTTCCAGCCGATCGAGGCCCTTCTTGATCTGCTCCATGCTGGTGGCAAAAGACAGCCGAACGTAGTGGTCGAGTCCGAAGGCGACGCCGGGCACCAGGGCGACGTGGGCTTTCTCCAGCACCTTTGCGGAGAAGTCGAGCGAATTGTCCACGCCCAGGGTTGCGAACGCCTGGCTCACGTTGGGGAACGCGTAGAAGGCTCCAGTGGGTTGGACGCAGGTCACCCCCTTGATCATGTTGAGTCGCTGGTGCATGTATTCGGCCCGGCGCTCGAACTCCTTGCGCATGGTCTCGACCGGGGTTTGGTCGCCGCTGAGGGCGGCCGCCAAGGCGTGCTGGTTGAACGTGGCCGTGCCGCTGGTCGTCTGGCTCTGGAGCTTGGCCATAGCCTTGATGATCGGTTCGGGGCCGGCCACGTAGCCGATTCGCCAGCCGGTCATCGAGTAGGTTTTTGAGCCGGCGTTGAAGGTCAGGGTTCGAGCGTAAACCTCCGGTCCGGCGGCGGCGAAGCTCATGAACCGCTGGTTGCCGTAGATGAGGCGATCATACATCTCGTCGCTGAAGACGGTGATGTCCGTCTTGGCGATAATCCTGGCGATGGCCTTGACCTCCTCCGGCGAGTAGGTGAAGCCACCCGGATTGCTCGGCGAGTTGAAAATGAGCACCTTGGTTCTGGGTGTGATCGCGTTGGCGATTTGCTCCGGGGTGAGCTTGAAGCTCCTCGACTCGCAGCCCTCGACGATGACCGGCCTGGCTCCGCAGAGCCGGATCTGTTCGGGATAGGAGACCCAATAGGGGGATGGCAGGATGGCTTCGTCGCCCTCTTCAAGCAAGGCCATGCTCGCCAGAAACAGCGCCTCCTTGCCGCCTACCGTGATCATGATCTGGGAGGCTTTGTACTCCAGGCCGTTTTCACGTTTCAGCTTCAGGCAGGCCGCCTCCTTGGCTGCCTGGATGCCTGAAGCCGGGTTGGCGTATTTGGTGTGTCCGGCGTCGAGGGCAGTCTTGCAGGCGTTGCGGATGAACTCGGGGGTCGGGAAGTCGGGCTCGCCGGCCCCGAAGCTCACCACGTCGATGCCTTCCTTCTTCATCGCCGCCGCCTTCGCACTGACGGCCAGGGTGGCGGACTCGGCCAGTTGCTGAACGCGTTTGGACAGTTGCATAGATGTCTGCTCCGTATTCGCGGCCACCGTGGGACGAAGTCCCCGCCTGTTCACCAGGGTGGAGATTCTACGGGCGGATCACACTCTGGACAAGCCGGGCGGCGTCGGCATCGAGGACCCAAATGGTGCGTCCGGCGGTTGTTCGCAGGCCGGCCGCCGGCAGTCTGAGGGGGTCGGCGTCCGCGGCGTGGATCTGCGCCAGGATGTCGGCCTTGGCGGCGCCGGTGACGAAGAACAGGATGTTCCTGGCGGCGCGGAGCAAGGGGAAGGTCAGGGTCATCCGGCGCGATCGCAGGCTGGGGATCTCGTGGGCGACGACGAGGCGAGCCCGCTCGGTCAGGCCGACTGAGCCGGGGAACAGGCTGGCGGTATGTCCGTCCCCGCCGATGCCGAGCAGGATCAGATCGAATGTCGGCGTGCCCTGGGCGTTTGCCGGAACGAGGTGACGGATGGTTGTTTCGTAGTCATGGGCCGCGGCTGGCAGGTCGACAGTCTCGGCCGCCATGCGGTGGATGTGAGTCGGATCGACTGCGAGCGCATCGAGGAGGGTTTCGCGGGCCATCCGGTAGTTGCTGTCCGGGTGATTCGGTGGTACGGCACGCTCATCTCCCCAGAACCACTCGATGCCCTGCCAGTCGACGCATGTCTTCCACGGCGGCGACGCCAGCGACGTGTACAAGGCTCGGGGGGTACTCCCGCCGGCCAGAGCAACGGATCGGTTTCGGTTCGGAGTGGCCAGCGCTCGGACCACTTGCTCAGCGGCGAAGGCGGTTGCCTCGGGCATGTCTTTGCCGATCAGGATCTCCGTTGGGGGAGGCATACTCACCTAGCTCAGGCAATCCTTGAATGCGTCGGCGATCGCGGAGACACCTTCGATGATCGCCTCCTCAGTGATACAGAGCGGGGGACAGATCTTGATCGTGGCTCCACCCACGCCAACGGGTGAGAACAGCATGAGTCCGCGGCCGACGGCGTTCCAGACGACCTTGTGGGCCAGATCGCGGTCGGGGGCCAGGGAGTCGTCCTTGATGACGTGGACGCCGGCTACCAGGCCCTTGCCGTGGATCGCCCCGATCCGGGCGTCAAAGGGCTTCAGCTGCTTCCAGAGTGCTTCGTGCAGCACCTCGCCCGTACAGGCCGCCTTCTCGATGAGGTGCTCCTTGAGGATGAGTTCGATATTGGCCAGGGCCGCCGCGCAGCAGATCGGGTTGCCGGTATGCGTGCTGGTCATCGAACCGGGGGGGAACAGATCCATGACGTCCGGCCTGCCGACGACGGCGGCCACCGGCAGGCAGCTGCTGATGCCCTTCCCCAGACACATCAGGTCGGGCATGACTCCGTAGTGTTCGAAGCCCCACTGTCGACCGCATCGGCCGAAGGCTGCCTGGACCTCATCGAAGGTCAACAGGACATTCCACTGATCGCACCACTCGCGGAGCTTGGCGATGTACTCGGGCGGCGCGAAGCTGGCCCCGCCGCCCTGGTAGGTCTCGGTGATCACACCCGCCACTCGGCGCGGGTCAATCGCCATCTTGGCCAGCGATTCCTCGAAGACCGCGAAGCTGGTATCTTGACAGCGAAAGCCGTCCGGAAAGGGAACTTGTACCATGCCCGGGTCCATGTATCCGATCCACTCCTTCAGCAAGGGGATGCCGCCAATCATCTGGGCACCCATGGTCCGGCCATGAAAGGCGTTGCTGAAGCTGACAATGACCGTCTTGTCATCGGTGACTTGCCGGCCGTGGGTCCGCATCAACTTGACTGCGCATTCGGTGGCCTCGCTGCCGGTGGAGATGAGGAAGGCCTTCTTGAGCGGTTCCGGAGCCAATTCGGTCAGTCTGCGAGCCAGGTCGATGCGATGGTGACTCGGAAAGCAGTAGTTGTGCAGCAGACCGTGCTGGGCCTGGGTGATGATGGCGTCTTGGATTTCCCTGCGTCCATGGCCCGCGTTGGCGACCAGCACACCGCTGGAGAAATCGATCCACTTGTTGCCGTAGGCGTCAAAGACGCTGAACCCTTCGGCTCGGTCCCACGCCACCGGCGGCTGGCCGCCCATCGATCGTGGCTCCACGCGGGCGGATGTCTCGAGGAGAGACCGGGTCTCGGGGACGGGCAGGGAGGTCACGATCCGCCGAAGCCGGGTGTCAACAGGATGGGTGGGGATCTCCTCAAACGCGGGCGATGTGGTCACGGTGATTGTCCTTATCCATGCGGCATACCCAGCGCCCCGCCCCAAAGCGTAGCCACGCGCCATCGCTCCGGTGGTCTTGCGCCCGGCCGGCGTCTCTCAAGCACGACAGTATACCTGCCGGCGGGGTACCGGGTACACCGTCTGGGAGGGCTGGTGGGGAGTAACGGCCGGTGGTCCGCGGGCTGACGGCAGGTCGCGATGTGGCCGACTGCCGAGCCGGACCCAGCTTGGCCGGTAGAGGCTAAAGGCTCCACCAGGATCAACAGCTTCCCGGCGATCAACTTCGCTGCCTGTAACTTCAATCAGGGCAGCAACTTGCATGTCCTGTTAGGTGAGGCTGGTCAGGCCGCGGAGTGCTCCCGATGGGCCCAGGTTGATGGAGGATCGTCCGGAGCTGGCGTGGGCCGGCGGGTGAGTCGACCGCCGTGGCGGTTGCATGGACGAAGTGGCGTCGCGAGGCGGTCGATGCCCTTCTCATCGCCGGGGTCATCGAACACGACGACCGCAGCTGAATCATGGTTTGCGGGATCCCGAAGGGCCCAAGGCCGGCCCTCGACTCGTCAGGTAAAACCAAGTCATAATCCTAACCTGAACCGAACCTCGATTGTGCGCGGCGGCAACTCCATCCACACGGTCCTCGCTCGGACTACTGTAGCGCCTCACCGTCGAGGAGACCGCCGCCGCCAGTCGTTCCTTCAGCGAAATTGCGATGCATCTCAAGTCCACCGTCGGTCAGTCCGCGCAGCTCAGGTCCGCCAGTCCACCTGTTCCGCTATAGCACCGCTGGAAGATGCCGAAGTCCGATTGGTCTACGTCGCCGTCGGCGTCGAGGGGCGCCAAGCGCGGACGCCATCTGGGACTGTGCGGCAGCGTGGTCGGCAGCGATCGGTGCCGCCAACTCCCAACGGGATAGGCAGGCGTCGAGGCACTCGGCGGAATAGGGTTCGAATGACCACATCAGGGCTTTTGTGCGACGACGATTGCGGCTGTCGCATGCGAGTGGCCATCGTCGTCAAGCGGATCTGAGAGCCGCAGCTTCTTCGGCTGAATGTCTTGCCGGGTTTTTGAGCTCAAGAGCTTGTTTGTGGGGCCCCGATGGTTATCATGTAGTGCGAACGCTGATGGCTTGCTTTGCGTGAGCAGCCCATCGGCTGGAACGTAAACGTCTGGTGGCAAAGGATTTGAGTTTACTCTGCGGGCGTAGCTCAATTGGTAGAGCATCAGCCTTCCAAGCTGAATGTTGACGGTTCGAGCCCGTTCGCCCGCTTTGGATATAATTGCTTAGCTGAACGCTACTTAGCGTACCTGCCCGCGTGAGGCAGTGCGGCTCAGGAAGCCCAAAACCGGTGGTAATTACCCCATTGCCGCGAAGGGCGTCCGCAGTGGTGTCATGCCTCGGTCACAAGGTCCATCTGCCCCCAGTTACCGTCTCCACAAGCCTTCCGGCCAAGCCGTCGTCCGTCTCAACGAGCGCGACTACTACCTCGGGCCTCACGGCACCGAGCAAAGCCGGGCGGCGTATAAGCGTCTCATCTCCGAGTGGATTTCCCATGGCCGTCAGATGCCCCCTAACTACGGGCCGGTGCAGGTGCAACCGGTCGGCCTGACGGTCAACGAGCTGTTCGTCGCGTACTGGCGGCACGCGAACGAGTACTACCGGAAGAACGGTCGGCCCACGGGGGAGCAGCATAACGTCAAGGACGCTGTCCGCTTGCTCATCGAGCTTTACGGCGATACAGCCGTGGGCGAGTTTGGTCCCTGCAGCCTCAAGACTGTTCGGCACAGGATGCCGGACGACGGCCTGAGTCGGCGTGTGATCAACGCTCGAGTCAATTGACTCCGGCGGATGCCATCACACACCGGGCTCGGCTTGTCTAAGACCGAAACTGACCTCCGTCATGATACCTCGGGGGGTCCCACGCAACCCTCGGAGAAAAACGGGGGCGTAGCCCGGGCGTATTATCGCCGCAGGGCCCTCCCGGGACGGTGCAATGGCTCGAAAAGAGGTGGGCGCAACCGGGAGGGGGCGCTGTATAATCGCCAACCATAGCCCAGCTGGCTGGCCGGCCGAGGGTATCTGGACAATCGCCGATGGAGCGGCCCGCTTGTCTCCATGCCCTTGGGAGCCATCGGCTGGACGCCAGTGCTGTACGGGATCGCGAGAGCATGCCGAGTACCCAGTAGCTTATGCCAAACGCGCCAAAACGACCGTCGCAAGATGCACGCACCCTAAGCGAAGCGGCCAGTCTCAGCAGTGAGAAGATCCTCAACCCGCCGGCGCTGGTTCTCCACGGCGGCGTGACCCTCTGCGACAGGGTTCTGGTGCTTCTGGCCGCGGGCAAGGGCACGCGGTTCGGGCAGAATCCCAAGTGCATCCAGCCGATACACGGTACCCCGCTGGCCCGCCATTCAATCGATGCTTTCCGCTGGCTGGCTCCCCGGCCGGTCGTCTGCCTCGTGGGCTATCGCCACCAGGAAGTGGCGGCCGCGCTCGGGAGCGACAATATCTACGTCTTGTCCGACAATCCCACCGGCGGAACCGCCTTCCCCGCTTTCGAATCGTTGTGCGTGCCCGGACTCCTCGAAAGCAACCCGGTACTCATCATCACTATGGGCGATCGCATCGTGCCGTCCAGCGTGTTCCGGATGTTGTGCGAGACGCATTGCGCCGAACCGCGGGAAGCGGACCTGAGCTTCCTCACCGCACGATACGAGCAGTCCCGCATCCGTGGAAAGGGCCGCGTTCTGCGAAATGAGAGCGGCCGGGTCGTCCGCATCGTCGAGGATCGCGACCTTGCCGCCGAGAAGGATGAACTCGTCCGTCAGGCGCTGCTGACCCTGACCGAGGGGAACTGCCCGCTCTACGCCGTTCGGGCTGCTACCCTCCACCGCCACCTGGCTACACTGACCAACGGCAACGCTCAGGGACAGTACTATCTGACCGACCTCGTGGAGGCCGTCAGCCGTGACGGCGGCGATATCCGCACCATCACCACCACTCCAGCCGATCCCGAATACGATCTGCTCTGCTCGGACGTCACCCACCCGATCGACCTCGCCCTGTTGGAGGGCAAGATGGCCTCGGCTATCGGGCTGTTTGCGGAAATCCGCGAGGTTGAGGAGGCCGTCCGGGCGATTGCCGCCAATCGGCCTGGGGGGCAGGTCGCTTCTATCGCCTGCCAGCTCGAAGAGTTGGTCGCGGCCGACGGCCGGGAGAAGCTGGGTTTCCGGCCGGACTCGCCGGTGGGCATCGGTATCGCCGGTGGGCGACTCCGCATCGCCTTCATGCACCCGGACATGGTGCGCTTCTTTGGGCCCGCCTGGCAGATGCCAATCGGGGCGGGCAACGAGATCGGCCGGGAACAGATCGTCGTGTTGTCGCAGGGCGCCGACGACCGCCGCGTCCATCTCTACCCCCTGGACCCGAAGTACCGCGAATGCGTGAATTCCGTCCCGTCCGACCAAGAGGCCATGTACCCTGGCCGCGACATCTCCGACTGGAACACATACGAGGGCTTCGGCACGCGGATGAGCGAGACGCTTCTGCTTTCGCTCGGCTATTTCAGCAACGAAGAGTTGGAGCGTCGCCGCCAGAGAGGGCAGCCCTTGCCGCCGCCGTCCCTGTGGATCAGCAACAACATGCGCCGGCCTTTCGCCCTGGTCGGCAATGCCATCGCCTCCATGCGCACACTGCGCGAGGGAAGCCTGGGGGCCAGGGTTCAGCAGCAACTCGGGCGGGAGAGCTTCAAGGGACTGAGGCTGGTCTGCACGGGCAACATTCCGCAGGGTGGCTTCTCCAGCTCGTCAGCGGTGACCGTCGCGACCAAAAACTCGATCAACGCCCTGTTTGAGATCGGGATTCCCCCCGACGTGCTCGTCCACCTCGCGGCCCAGGCCGAATACGGCACAGGCGTGCGCGCCGGCTCGCTCGACCAAGCCACCGCGCAGAAGGGCAGAGCCGGCCAGGGCACGCTGATTTCCTCAAATCCGCGCGACAACTACCGCATCATCGGCACCTACCCGGTGCCCACGGAGCGCTTTCAGGTCATCTTCCCTTACAGCGTGGAGCGCGATCGTGAGGCATGGCGATGGTCATGGGGTATGTATGCCGCCGGCGCTGACTCAGGCCGCCCGACCACCGGCGAACTGCGAAAGCTGACCGGGAAGGCCGCCGAGCTGGCCGCCATCCTCACCCGACTGCCGCTGGACGTCGACCTGTTCAGCAAGATCGAGGACGACTTGGTCCAGGACGGGCTCCTCGGCGTCGAAAGCCGGGCATGGATCTGCTCGGTACTCCGAGCCTTGCCGCTCTTGATCGCTCAGGACGAACTGCGACAGCGCGTGTCGGCGAGTACCGATTGGTACGTCGGCGAGTTGATCGAGTGCGGCCGACTCGATCCGCCCACGGCACGCCACAGGGCCGAGAGCACTTTTGACTCCGTCTTCGCGGGATGGCGCGACCCTGTTCTGCGGCGCGCTACCGCATCGGGTCTCGTTCTGGAAGAGCAGGGTGTACCGCTTCGGGCGATGGTCGCTTACCTGTTCGGTGAGACGGCCAAGAACTTCTATCTCGTTCACCATCGCGAGGAGTGGATCGAGTACGTCACGCGATCGCAGCGCGGCGACTGCTGCGTTGAGATCGATCCGGACCGCCTGCCTTCGCGTGCCGCAATGGAGCGCGAGCAGGATTGGGAGCGAGACCTCGCCGGACCCGAATTGCTGGACCGCTGGCTCGAACGGCACGGTGCCGCCTTCTTCGACTTCAATCGCGGGTTGGATGATCAATCTCTCTCGCTTGAGAATCCGCCTGAGTTCCACCACTTAGAGGGCTCCGGCTTCTTCCGGGGCCTGGCCCTGATCGATCTGGCCGGAGCTATGCTCAAGCGGGCGTTTGGCCCAGAAGCTGTCGCCGTCCGTGTGAACGCTGCCGGCCAGGGCGACTACTTCCAGGTCCACATCGACAAGCTTCAAGCCAGCGTGGAGGACGTTGAGGGCTTTATCCGGACGGCGTTCTACCGCCGCTTTGGCTTGTCGCCAGAGCCTGAATTCGTGGCCCTCCACCCCGGCGGCGGCGCGGTCGGCTTGCGCCTGAGCCGTTACGACATGCTCCCCCAGGTGATCAGGCGCCTCCGCTCCTGCCCGGGCTCGGCATGAACTTCGGCCGATTACCGGTAGCTCGCTGTGACGCTACTTCCTCTTCTAACCCACCCGATAGCTTCTCTGGTCTGGGTAGCTGCGTCGACGATGCGAGCAGGCAGGCCGGGAAGTCGGCCGACGGGAACCTCAGCCCGCGGGACAGACCTCTCTAATCTTCGTCACGCGCGGTTGGGTCTAGCGAAAGGTTCAGGACCTTGAGACCCTTGCCGTGTGCACCGGCGAATTCGGCCGGGTAGTGGGTGTCGAATCCCTTGATCGAGTACCAGATGACGCGGTTCAAAACGTTGTCGTCCACCCTGTCCGGTTCGTCGAAGTTCATCGCCAGACTCTTGTCGGTCCAGTAACGTTGCTTGAGCGAAACCTTGGTGGCGGGTTGGGGGTTGGTCTCCTCGAGCGTGTGCCTGACCGGCAGGGCGGTGTAGGGGGTCAGGTCGGGCATGTCGGTGAAACACTCGCGCATGTCCGGGGCCATCGCATCCATCTGGTTCATCGGCGGCAAGCCGAGCATGAGTTCCATGGTGTGCAACACGGAGGTCTGGTTGTAGAACCGGCTCACGACAGCCCCGCGCTTGGCATACGGGCTGATCACCAGGCAGACGGAGCGATGACCGTCGACGTGGTCGTAGCCGCTCTGGGGATCGTCCTCAATGACGAATATGGCTGTCGTGGGCCAGAACCGGCTTTTGGAGATTCCCTCCACGATTTGGGCGAGGGCTAGATCGTTGTCGCACACGTAGGCTAACGGTGTGGGTGCGCCAGGGCTCAACCCGCGGGTATGATTGTTGGGCAGGGCCACGGTGATGAGCTCGGGCCACTGGCCAGTCTTTTCGGCGTCGGCCAGTTCTTCGAGGAAGATGGCGGCCCGCACTTGGTCGGGGACGCCGAGGGAGAAGCCTGGAAACCGCTGGCAGCTGTAGCGCTTCAGCGTGTCGACGGAGAAACGGGGATTGAACGGGGGCGTGGCCTTCTTGGCGACATAGTCCGCGTAGATCTCCTGAACCGTGCCGGGCAATTTGTCCTGCGTGCTCATCTCGCCGTAGTTGCGGAAGGACAGACCGTGCAACAGCGCGTTATCCCAGATGAAACCCGAAGAGGCGAACGTCAGTGGATCGTCTCCCTTGTAGGGGTAGCTTCGTGGAAATCCTCCGAAGCCCTTTTCGAGATAGTCGGTGACGTAGCCCTGCGTGGACCACTGGTGGCCGTCGGCGGAGAGCACGCCGTTGCAGTAGTAGTTGTCCAGGAGAACGAACTGATCGGCGAGCGCGTGATGGTTGGGCGTGATCTCGCGGCCGAAGACGCACAGCCTTGGCTCGCTGTTGCCTTTGCCCATGTCGCCGAAGACCTGATCGTAGGTCTTGTTTTCCTTGATGATATAAACGACGTGTTCGATGGTCGAGGGCTCGCCGGGGTGTTCGGGGACAGGCACGGCTTTGACGCCGGCCTGGGCCTTTTCGAGGGCGCGAAGAGTCTGGGGGACGCCGGAATCGTCGCGTACCTGGCGGGAGTAGATCGCCAGACGCTCCGCGGAGGGGAGTTCGACCTTCTGCACCGTTCCGAGATGGCCGTAGACCATCCAGCCCAGGTCCTCCTCCTTGCGTTGCTTGCCCTCGAGGCTCTTGTCGACGGGCTTCTTGTAGCGCGAGCCGTAGCCCTTGACGTTGGCGATGTACAGGTGCCTGCCGTCGATGGCGAGCGCGCCGGGGTACCAGCCGGTGGGGATGAAGCCGCGCAGCTGCGTGTCGATGATCGCAACGGCGTTGTTGCAGCCGTTGGCTACGTAGAGCGTACCACCATTATCTCCCAGTGCGAGAGCGTTGGGAGCGCTGCCGAACGGCAGCGAGTCGTCCGGGCGAACCGCAATGGTGCGAACGGTCTTCCTTGCGCGGGTGTCAACAACGGTTACCGTATCCGAGTTCGCATTGGCTACATACAGCAGGTCCTTCGAAGCATCCAGCACCAGATCGCACGGATGGAGTCCGGTTTCCACCTGAGCCACTTCCTTGCCGCGTTTCAGGTCCACGAGCGAGACGGTACCGCTGCAGGCCACACCGCGCTCGTCCGCCAGGGCGGGCGTGCCCGAGGACATGGCGGTGCGGTCGCCTTCTGCCGCCCGCCGGCCACCCCAGTTAGAGACCCACGCCTCTGAGCCGTCCCGCGTCAGCACGACGTCGTAAGGCGCCACGCCCACGGCGATTTGCCCGACCAGCTTGCCGGAGGAAAGCTGCAGAACGCCCACCGTGTTGTTCCGGGAAAGGCAGACGATGGCGAGCTTCCCATCGGGCCAGAGGGCAAGCCCGCAGGGCGTCGAGTTGCCTTTGTCAGGAGCGGCGATGTCGAATCGACGAGCCACAGATACCGTTCCGTCGGTCGCCACCCACATCTCCAGGATCGTCTTCTGCGAGGTGGTAACGTACAGTAGAGAGCCGTCGGGTTTGAAGGCGAGTCCATGGAACGAACCCGTCAGGCCCTTCCCGAGGGCGAGCTTTTGCCGGATGCTCCAGCTCCGGGTATCGATGACGATGAGGCTGTCGTTGGTCTTGAGGTAGAGGTTGCTTCCATTGGGCGACAACGCCAGGTCCACCGGCCGGCCCGCGAACTCCAGCGACTCGCCGGCCGGACGAATCAACTGCTTGGTGGTTACGACGTGACCGCCGGCACCGAGCGGCCCGACCTGGATGTCCGCCGCCTGCGAAAACGAAATGCCCGCCAGTATGCACACGAGCCGAACGAACTCCATCATCGTACTCCTGCAGACGCTTCAACCGCCGGAATGGTACTTCTCTCGGACCACGGACGACCAGGATAATCGTTCAAACCGGCGGAAGGAATGGCTGCTGGCGAACAGGGGTGAGCTCGCCAGTACTCGGACCGCGCCGCTAGCGCAGCCGGCCTCATTGCCCTCGAACGCACAAGCGATCGTTCGGGGCCCGTTGCCCAGATCCAGGTACAAGGCTCCGCCATCCTGTAACGCCTGATTGCCCCCGAAGTAGCAGCGGGAGAGGTTGGGCTCGCTCTCGTGCGTGCAGATAGCATCTTCGAACGCGGCTGAATTGCCGGTAAACGTGCAGCAATAGATGGTCAGAATGGCCAATGGTGCGGCCTCCGAACGAGAACCTCGTCTGCCGCTGGAGATCATCCTACGGTACCGGGCACGGCTTCACGTTCCAAATCTCGGCCGCGTATTCCGCAATCGTGCGATCGCTGGAGAACTTCCCGGAACTGGCCACATTCAGGATGGCCTTGCGCGCCCATGCCTCCGGATCGACATACAACTCGCCCAGCCGCTGATGCGCCTCGACGTAGGACGTCAGGTCTGCCAAGTGCATGTAGAAGTCACCGTGTGTCAGCAGGGTGTCACGCAGGGTGGCAGAGACGCTCGGCTCGTTGCGACTGAAATGATCCGAGAAGATCAGGTCGAGTGCGGCCCGGGTCTCCGGCTCGTTTTGATAATGCCAGTAAGGGTTGTACCAGGCCCGACTGTGGGCCACCTGCTCGGTCGTCAGCCCGAACATGAACAGATTGTCCTCGCCCGCCTCCTCCGCCATCTCGATATTGGCCCCGTCGTGCGTGCCGACGGTCAGAGCTCCGTTCATCATGAACTTCATGTTGCTCGTGCCGCTGGCCTCGTAACCGGCGGTCGAGATCTGGTTGGAAATGTCGCTCGCAGGGATCAGTCGCTCGGCGAGGGAGACGCAGTACTCGGGCAGAAAGACGACTTTGAGCCGGTCGCGGACTGCGGGGTCACCATCGATCGTGCTCGCCAGGTTGTTGATGAACTTGATGATGACCTTGGCCAGTTGGTAGGCCGGCGCCGCCTTACCAGCGAAGAAGAACGTCCGCGGCGGCAGGTCGAGTCGCGGATTCCCCCGCAGCCGGTTGTACAGCACGACAATCCGCAGGGCATTGAGCAGTTGCCGCTTGTACTCGTGGATTCGCTTGACTTGGCAGTCGAAAACCGTGTCCGGGTCCACCGTCTGGTTGAACTTCGCCTTGAGCCAGTCGACAAACCGCAGCTTGGCCTCCCGCTTGGCCTTGCGGAAGGCCTCGCGGAATCCCCTGTCCTCGGCCAGGGGCTTGAGCTGGAGCAGTTGACCGAGGTCGGTGATCCAACGGTCGCCGATGGCCTGGGTAACCGTGCGAGCCAGGGCCGGGTTCGCCAGCAACAGCCAGCGACGCGGTGTGACGCCGTTGGTCTTGTTGCTGAACCGCTCCGGGAAGACCTCGGCCAGATCCCTGACCGTCTGCGTACGCAGCAATTCGGAGTGAATGGCGGCTACGCCATTGGTGCTGTGCGTGCCGACGATCGCCAGGTTGGCCATGCGGATCTTGCGCTCGTCACCCTCCTGGACGAGGCTTACGCGGGCGGCACGGCCTTCGTCGCCGGGGTAACGACTGCGAACCACCTCGAGCAGCCGGCGGTTGATCTCGAGAATGATCTCCAGGTGGCGCGGCAGCATGATCTGAAACCACGCGAGCGGCCAGGTCTCCAGGGCCTCGGGCAGCAGCGTGTGGTTCGTGTATGCCAGCGCCCGCTGGGTGAGGCTCCAGGCATCATCCCACCCGAGGTGGGCTTCGTCCAGCAGAATCCGCATCAGCTCCGGAACGGCCATCGACGGGTGCGTGTCATTGAGCTGTACGGCGACCTTCTCCGGAAGGGCACTCCAATCAGCGTTGCTGCGTTGAAACCGCCGCACAATGTCGGCCAGCGAACAGGCCACCAGGAAGTACTCTTGCACAAACCGCAGGCCCTTCCCCAGACTCGTCGAATCGTCGGGGTAGAGCACCCGGGTCAGCGATTCGGCCGTCAACGTCTCGGCCAGTGCCCCCACAAAATCGCCGCTGCTGAACCTCTGGAAGTCGAAATAGGCTGGGGTGGCGGCCGCCCAGAGCCGGAGCGTGTTGATGGTCTTGCCGCCGTAGCCAACCACGGGGCGATCAAAGGGGATACCGAAAAGACGCAACTCGCGGCCGGGTGTGGTTCTGAGGGCTCCGCCATGCATCTCGAATGAGCAGTTGAGCTTCACTTCGACCAGCTCGTGCGGACGCGCGACCTCCCACGGGTCCGGTCGGCGAAGCCAGTTGTCCGGCTGCTCATGCTGCCACCCGTCCTCGATCGACTGCCTGAAGATACCGTATTCGTACCGCAAACCGTAGCCCATGGCCGGGATCTGCATCGTGGCCATCGAGTCAAGAAAGCAGGCGGCCAGCCGTCCCAGCCCCCCATTGCCCAGCCCCGCATCGGGCTCCTGTTCAATCACCTGGAGTCCATCGATGCCCTTTCTTCTCAGGGCTTGTTGCACGAGAGGGTCGAGCAGCAGGTTCGTGACGTTGTTGGCGAGCGAACGGCCAATCAGGAACTCCATCGACAGATAGTACACCCGCTTGGGGTTCACACGCTCGTAGGTCTGCTCGGTGAGGACCCATCGCTGCGAGAGCACATCCCGCACGGAGCGGGCACAGGCCTCAAAACGCTCGCGCGGGCCGGCAGCGGCCGGATCGAGGATGTTGTCGAAGACGAGATGCCGCTCGTAGAACGCGTTGTCGGTCCCCGCGAAGGGAATGGGGCCGCATCCGTACTGTTTGAGTAGTCCCGCCAAACCGTCGGATCCCGTGGACGTTGGGGGAACCTCGGCGTTCATTGTGCTCATCGCGGTATTCCTTTCTCAGGAGAGTCAGGTGTTGAGGCCGCGGCCTGACATGCCACATGGTCCCTGGGACGGAAGGCTCTGTCACCGCTCGGATTCCATGACCTCGTGCCGTCGGTGACGTTTGGATATGCCGTCGACCTCGGCCTGGTTCATCCCACCGCGGCGGCGGGTGTCCTGATCGCCGTCATGACCTGGGCCGCCTACGGCTCGACCGCGAGCCCCCCACGGGTGTTGCCGTCATCTGCTGGACACCCGTCGCAGCCGTTGCCTGAATGGTCACCATGGGCATCTGACTGATCCGAGTTAGCGATGGTAGGACAATCGTCCCAGGAGTCAAGCACCCCGCGCGGTGGGGCCCGTACGGCTAACGCCGGATCATGACCCTTTCGCAGACCGAACGCCGGCGGGTGAATCCCAACCGGGCCGAACCCCTGCAGCGGCGGGCGGGTCTGAAGGCTTCCCGAAGGCCGCTCAGGTAAACCGGGCGACGGGAGCGGACGGAACCGGCATTGAACACGGTTCTGTCTAAACGCCCGGTCGGGGAGCAAAACAAGTAACCCTCAGAAACGACAGTAGAATCCGGTGGGGTCGCATCGGCCATCCCAGGTACCATCAACTTACACCTGGTGTGGCTGCAGTCTCCGAAGGCTGCTCGAGGCGGAGCAATCACCGGTTCTCGGCCGCGGCGGCTGCTCACCGATGGGCAACCATCGGCGGGCACTTCGGCCGGGCCGCGGGGGAAACGCGCCGGAGTCCGCCACTACGTTCCAGGTCCCGTTCCAGGCGTTGAGCAGGTTGGATGGTTCGGTTAGAATGGAAGGCACGAAGATGAGGAAAGAACCGGACAGATTGTGTTTGAGATGTGGCGACAAGACCGGCAAGAAGGCTGTCTGGCCCAAGGACGATATGATCTTCTGTTCGCAGCAGTGCGCGTCCGCGACGGGATACTGGTACGTACGCACCCAGGACTCTCGATGCCCTGTGTGCGGACGGCCTTTACTCCCCACTGATGAGACCGAGGGCAATGATGGCTGCGATCATCCCGTGGTGACAGGCCTGGAGACTGCTGATGGGCTGACGATCTACAGTCTGGATCCACTGGAAATGGACCCACAGTATGCCCATCGTGAAACCACGATGGTGGCTGGCCCAGCCGGCTATGATCCGATGAAACTCGACCCGGGTGAATTGCCCGAGGGGTTCCATTGGGTAACTCGGGGCGAGTTGAATGCTGCTCATGAGAGAAATTCGTCGCCGTTCTAGTACGAGTTGACTCAGCCCTTGACCAGGATCAACCCTGGATGGGTGCCCGTGATGCTCTTTCCGCCTCTCGGCGTGACGATGAAGGTGTCCTCGATGCCGACCATCCCGACACCCGCGATGCCCTTCTTCGGCTCGAGGGCCAGCACCATGCTCTCTGCCAGCGGCTCATCGAATCCCTCGGCAATCACCGGGAGGTCATCGATCTGCAATCCGACCCCGTGGCCAAGGAAGTTCGCCCGCCGGTCTCCAAAGCCCATGAAGTTCTGAAGGAACTCCGGATCGAGGCTATTCATGACCGTGGTATAGATATCCGAGGGTATGGCTCCAGGCTTGATCAGTGAGGCTAACTGGTGTTGCACCTCTACGCATCGTCTGTGGACCGCAATCACCTCGTCCGGCGGCGGCCTGTCGAACATGTAGACCATCGTCTTGTCCGTGTGATAGCCGTCCACTGCAAAGCCGATGTCCGCGAACACCAGGTCGCCTGCGCAGAGTCTCCGGTCGCGGCTGCCAAGGATCGGGGCTGCCGGCCCCATGCCCAGGCACCCGCCGGGCCCATCGAAGTTGGTGGGATAGATCGAGTTCTCTCCAAAGCCCAGTTGTCCGACCGCAATGTCTACGCCGAACATGCCAAAGCGGACGACTCCCTGGTGCCCCTCGCGGACCATGAGTGAGAACAGATCGCATGCGAACTCGGCCTCGCTCACTCCCTTGCGAAGCAGCGATGGAACCTCCTCTTCCAGGATGCGTCCGTGGGCAGCCCCCGCCCGCTCCATGACGGCCAGCTCATACGGACTCTTCACCGCCCGCAGTCGGGCGAGCTGCCTGTCCAGCGACACGGTCTCCCTGCAGGGAAAGTACTTTCTGAAACGCGCAAGCAAGCCTACAGGCACCAACTCCGTGTCGACGTGGATGGTCGCCCTTGCACCCGGCACCGCTGGCACGGCGTCGCGAAAGCCCTTCATGGGTCGCATGTCGGGAAACAGCGACTCGGTGCAGGCCCGCTCGTAGCTTCTGCGTACCCAGAACACGGCCTCGACATTCCGGGGGATTAACAGGACGCCGTCCTGCATCGTGCCTGTGAAGTAGTATTGGCTGACCCGGCCGAAGATCGCGGCCAGCTCCCAGCTCGGATTCTCCGCGTCCATGCAGGCTCTGAATCGTCGCATCCGGTCCGCCAGCTCTGAGACGGGCACCTGAGTCATTCTGTTTTCTCCATGGATAGGATGTCAACCCTGCAATCATACATCCTCATCGCCTGCCCGTCTCTCCAACAAATCCGGCCCACCACGTCATCAAGCCGGCCGATCGATAGCCTTCTCAATCCGACGGCGACAGCGGGGGGCGAGATGGTGGAGTCTGCGCCCAATCTCGATCTTGGTTCTGCGCGTGTGGCTCCCCACGTTGTTGCGATGATGGCCGAAGTCCAAACCCTCCTTGGACGAAGCGATGACTTCGGATTCCAGGACGTTGACGTGAGAGTCGCGACGAGAGACAATGCCCCTCAGCATTCCAGCCAAATCGAAAGGAGACTCACGATGATGAACCGGCGCCAGGTGCTTCGTACCACGGTTGCGGGCGGGGGGCTGCTCGTGCTCCGAAGCGGCATGCTCAAGGGGGCCGACGCTCCCAGCAACAGACTGAATGTTGCCCTGATCGGGGTCTGGGGACGCGGGGGGGCACACCAGGACAGACTGTCCAAGGAGAACGTCGCGGCCTTGTGCGACGTGGACGAGAACCACTTGGCCGAGGCCGCGAAACGGTTTCCCCAGGCCAAAACCTACGTCGACTGGCGCAAGTGTCTCGAGCAGAAGGGCCTCGATGCGGTGGTCTGTTGCACCACCGATCACACGCACGCGTTCATCGCCAATTGGGCGATGAACCGCGGACTCCATGTCTTCTGCGAGAAACCGTTGGGAAACAGCGTGGAGGAGGTCCGCGTGGTCCGTGCCAACTACCTGAAGAACAAGGACAAGCTGGCCACGCAGGTCGGAACTCAGCGGCATAGCCATCCGAACTTCAACCGCGTCCGCGAATTGATCAGAGACGGGGCGATCGGCGAGTTGAAGCGAGTGCGCGCTTGGGGCGACCGCCAGATCCGTCGGCCCGGCTACTTGCCCGCTCAAGGGGATCCGCCCAAGCACCTCAACTACGACCTGTGGATCGGGCCATCGCCGTACCATCCCTACAACCCCGGGTACTTCTCGGGCGGGCCGGGCGCCAACTGCCTGCAGTGGAATATGTACTGGGACTTCGGCAGCGGCCAGATCGGCGACATGGGCAGCCATACCATGGATCTGGCCTGGAACGCGCTCGATGCAGGGTTGCCGACTTCCGCCGAAGCCAAGGGAGAGAAGTTCAACCCCGAGGTCACTCCGGTCGAGTTGGAGATGCACTGTGCGGTTCCTGCCAATGGCTGGCGCCCTGCGATCCAAGTGAGCTGGTACCAGGGCGGGGCAATGCCCAAGTCGCCGGCCTGGGTGAACTTGAAGACCATCGGGCACGGGGTGATGTTCGAAGGGAGCAAGGGTATCCTGGTCGCCGATTTCGGCGCGCGACTGATCATCCCCTCCGGCGATGCGGCCGACATGACTTACTACACGCCTCGCCCCAGGGAGAAGATCATTCCACCCATGGGCGACTTCCTCAACGAGTGGGTCAACGCCTGCAAGGGCAACCGGAAAACCTCCTGTGATTTCGACTACGGTGGCAAGATGATCGAGCTCATGCTGCTTGGACTGGTGGCCTATCGCGTCGGCCAGGAAATCGAGTACGACGGGGTGGCCGGTCGCGTGACCAACAATGGTGAAGGCGACGGCCTCCTGAAACGCCAGTACCGTCCGGGCTGGTCGCTCAATGGCTGATCGCCATGCCTCGGCGGCCTTTCCGGATTACGTTGGCTCGAGATGACCTGCCTCGCAGAGGATGCGTCCATCCGAGCCGATTGACTTCGTCGTGGCATCAGACTACTTTGCCGATCGAGGCCCCACGGGGGCGGTCGGCACACGGCCCAAACTGCAACTGTCCTCAGGAGGACGCGTTCATGCTCTCACACAAGAAGCGACTCACACGGCGGCGATGCCTCCAAGGCACGATCGCGGCCGTGGTCGCACCGATGATCGTGCCTCGGCACGTACTGGGTCGGGGATATGCCGCTCCCAGCGATACCTTCGGCGGAGCCCTGATCGGCTGTGGCGGCCAGGGTCCGGGGACGTTCAAAACGATGTCGCAAGGGCTCAATGTCCGCGAATTGGCCCGCTGTGACGTCAAGTGGGCCGACCGTGCGGACAACAAGACGACTTACACCGATTTCCGGCGCGTGCTGGAGCGCAAGGACATCGACCTGATCGCCATCGCCACGCCGCCGCACTGGCACGCACTGATCAGCATCGCCGCGATGGAAGCGGGTAAGGATGTCCTCTGCGAGAAGCCGATGACCCGCTTCATCGCCGAGGGCCGGGCCGTGGCCAACGCGGAGAAACGCTACGGCCGGATCTTCCAGGTTGGCACCTTCGGCCGGTTTCAAAGGAGCCGAAACCCCGATTCGATTCTCAAGCGCAAGATCATGACCAGCGGCCTGCTGAAGAACTGCGACGCGGTCCTCGTCGAACGGGGCGGCTTCAAAGTCAAGGAGTGGAGCGGGCTGGTCAATACCCGACCTCAGCCGGTCCCCAAATGGCTCGACTGGGACATGTACCAGGGACCCTCGCCGCAACGGTTGTTCCACCCGCATCGTCACGGGGGTACGCACCGCGGCTACTGGGACTACGAAGGCGGCGGCCTGGGTGACATGGGTCAGCATCACTTCGACCCCATCACCTGGGAATATGGTCTGGACAACACCGCTCCGGTCGAGGTTGAGGCCTATGCCCCACCCGCACATCCGGACGTCTGCGGCATGTGGGGCTGGATTGAACTCAAGTACGGCAACGGCTTCACCCTGGTTATCTCGAGCGGGGAGTGGGGCAAACCCTACGACCGCAAACAGCCGCGAGGCCTGAGCCTCAACGATCTTGAGGAAGAGGACCGCAAGAAGATCGCCGCGATGCCCGAGCCAGAGCCGCTGCTGAGCTTCGCTCAGGCCGTCAAATCACGCAAACCGGCCGGCGGAAACGCCGAAGCGGCATACCGCACCGTGAGCATCATGCACCTGGCGAATATCGCCATTCGCGTGGGACGCAAGATCCGGTTCGACCCGGTCAAGGAAGTCATTGTCGGTGACGAAGAAGCCAATCGGCTGGTGAATCAGCCCATGCGCGCCCCCTGGCATCTTTGATGGCGGCCAGTGGCTGGCCAAGAAAGGACACGACCATGCCCGAATCCCAAGCCGAAATCGCCGCACATGTGGCCAGCATGCCCGAAGTGGACGAACCCGGTAAGGAAAGCAAGTTCACCGGTCCCGAACCGCAGGTTGCCCGGCAGGTCTTCGAGGAGATCCTGACGAGAGGCCAGGAGGGGATCACACAAGTGGTCAACCTCGTCCACGACTCCACCGACCCTGATTTCAAGGACTACCGGGCGCAGTACGTTCTGCACGGGCTGGTCGTCTACGTGGCTCACCCGGACAGAGCACCGCTGCAGCGGATGGTGGTCGAAACGCTTGCCTCGCACCTGGGCCGGAGTGATCTATCTAGAGGTGTACGGGGTTTGCTGCTTCGTGAGCTGCAATGGGTGGGTGGACCGGCGGCGATCGCAGCGATCGGCGGCCAACTCCAGGATGAGGAGCTGGGTACACACGCCGTCTCGGCCTTGACCGCCATCGGACCGAGCGCCGCCGAGGTTCTGCGGCGGTCGTTGCCGCAGGCCCAGGGCAGAAACCGGCTGGCGATCATCCAGGCGTTGGGCGTCCTGGGCGATGCAGGGGCGATCGCTGACCTCAAGGGCGCCGCACACGATGAGAGTCGCGACGTTCGCATCGCTGCCATCTGGTCGCTCGCCAATATCGGTGATGCCGGTTCGGCAGACCTGCTCATCAAGGCGTCCGACACCCGGGATGCCTGGGAGCGGATCCGGGCAGCCACGAGCTGCCTGCTTCTCGCGGATAAGCTGCTCGCGGCCGACAGAAAAGCTGATGCCGCGCGAGTCTACTCACACCTGCACCAGACGCGACAGGATCCGACCGAACAACACGTCCGCGAGGCGGCCGCGCGAGGGCTGGCGGCGGCAAAGTAGTTGCGGAGACTCAACCCTTCGACGCCCTTCGTGGCGGCCTTTGCCTCCCTTTAGAATCAAATCCTCGGGTTCAAGCTGCTGGCTGGGTACTGCTCGAGCTACTGGCTTTGGGAATCGTGATCAGCGTCTGGAGGAAGATGTCGTCTCGTTTGAAGCCGATCAAGATCGAGGTCCCCGCGGCTTTTGTAGCGAGCAGGTTATTGAAAGTGCCCACATCCGGGGTCGGTACCGAGTCCATGCTGAGAATAATGTCCCCGGTCTCCAGCGGTGGGTCGGCTGCGGCCGCGGCGCCGCCGGTGGAAACCGACGAGACCTTAACGCCTGACGCATCGTCTCTCAGGCTCAGGCCCAGATCGGGCAGAGGGGGCTGGATGGAGATGATTCCCTCCAGCTTGATGGACACCGATCGCCAGCGGTTGGAACGAACGTAGTCGATGCTCACTGTCTGGTTGGCATGAGCGAGAACCACTCTCTTCAGCTCGGAGGCGGAGCGGGTGGGTGTACCCGCCAGTTGGACGATGATATCGCCCACGGCCAGGCCGGCCTTTGCGGCGGCGCTGTTGGGGTAGATCGCGGTCACCTTGGCACCCTTCATGCCGCTGTACCCGTAGTACGTTGCCAGCGAGGAAGTGAGCGACTGGACGTTGATTCCCACGTAGGACAGGCAGTGCTCGACCCGAGAGTCAGCCTTGAACTCACGTCGCAGTTCCTCCGCACTCGTCGTGCGGGTGAGCATCGTGATCGTGGCTCCGCTGGAGAGACCTGCCACCTTGGCCCGGAAGGCCTTGGAGTCGCTGATCGGCGAGGTATTGAAATCCTGGATGAGGTCGCCGGCGAGTATTCCGCTTTCCCGGGCCGGAGAGGTCGGATTGGAGGCCACCACCACACCGGTGTCGGTGCCGTTGTCCTTGATGGACAGGCCGATGGACGTGGGGATTCCCGCTGGATCGTCTAGCGGCATGGTGCCCTGCGCGTCGAGGGCAGCCCTGGTGTCGGGTCGGAACAACTTGATTCTTACCGTACTGCCCGGCTCGACCGCAGCCTCGAGAAGGCGTAAGCCTGAAACACTACTCGCGTCGTCTCCGTAGAAAGCGATGATGATGTCATTACTCCTGAGCTGGGAGGTGAAGATCGAAGTGGTGTCCACCGAGGAGATGAGCACACCGGAGACTTGGTCGACGGTGGCATCGACCATCTCGATCCCCAGGTACATGGGTGTGGGCCAAATCAAGTTGAAGCAACCGGATCCTGCCGCCATTCCCGTTGCCAACAGGGCCAAGAGGAACAAGGGTGTGCCGGTGTGGACACGGGGCACCGGGAGAACGCCGCATCGAGTTCGACCGGACACGGCGGTGATCGGACCATCCCTGGTAGATGCGGGAATGGAACTTGCTCGATTGCTGTTCATCGTGGTTTCTCCCTTGCGAAATGTGACCCCAGGTCTCCAGTTCAGCGTAGTTGTTCATGGAAAGCTGTCAAGCTCCCGTGGCGTGCAACTACCTGCCGTCGGGCGGCCGCTTCGTCACGATGTGTTGACTGGCCGGTAGCTGTTTGCCGTCCGGTTGTCAGGCTCGGACAACGGGATCAGGTCCTTTTTTTTCGAACGCCTATTCTCCGGTCAACCATCCCTTCTCCGCTTACGTGGACGACCACACGGACCCAGCGACCGCTCCAGGCCGAGCTTCCGCACCGAGCTTCTGCACCGCGTGGACCTGAGCAACACCACCGTGATTCCCCGTCCGCTTCTGGCCTCTCGCCCGCAGTTCAACGACGGCTGGGGAGTATTGTCGCACCCACCGTGTCGATGGGACCCTTGAATCCTGGGCCGCCCGCTGCTACGTAGCCCCTGCTCGCGCCGGTCGAATCGCTGCTGACCCAGAAGGCGTAGAGGTCCGCGCACGTCGCGTGGAATCGGAAGCGAACCGGCTGACCGGCCATGGCGGACAGGTCATCGCCGCCTCGCCACGCCACCTTTGCCTGGGTGGCGTCTTTGTCGATGGGTAGGCAATTCGCCAGGGTAAACGGTTGGATCACCCGTCCATTGGGGTCCAGTAGCTCAACGCGCAGCTCGCCTTTGGCGGCGTCGGTATTGACGAAGAGGTGCCGGCCGCCGAAGCGGAGGGTCCGGGTGGTCAGGGTTCCCTTCTCCTTGGTGCCCATGGAAGCAAAGCCGTCGCGGCGTAGGACGGCCAGCCCCGTATGGATAGAGGCGTCCCAGAACTTGTCTGACCGAGACCGACCGCTGAAGTAGAAGTGCAGTTTGTCCCCGACGATCAGGCAGCCACCGCCCGCGCTTTGCACGTTGCCCCAGTTCCACGCCCCTTCGGTTTCGTTGACCCCGATAAAACGGCGCCGGTCGGGCCGGTGCCAGTGAAAGCCATCGCGGCTGAATCCGATGAGAATCTCGTTGCGCTTCTGGATGCGGCGTTGGGCACAGACCTCGTTCGGCGGCCCTTGCCATATCGAGAACAAACCGAGCACCACGCTTTCGTACGGGGTGGCGTCGAGGTTGTAGAGCTGGGGCGCGATCGCGTTGAACTCCGGGTTGGGATGCCGTGGATCGAGGTGATCGGCACAAGTCCAGGGCACCGTCCCTCGGGGGAGCTGCTTAACCGCGGCCACGGGGTCGTCGTGCTCGAGATAGGCCCGGGCCCGCCCGACGTCAGGATCCCCCACGCGGACGCTGAAGATCCACTTTCGTCGGAAGGGGTTGTAGAACACCGTGGTTCGGTCGCCCAAGGGTCGCTCGCTGATTGCGATTCGCTCCGACCAGTGAATGCCGTCGCGCGAGCCGCTCAGGCACATATGCCAACCGGAGCCAGAGATCTGAATCATGCTGAACATGAGATAGCGCCTTGCGGGATCGGTGGCCGCGGAATCCAGCCAGATCGTGCACGAATCCCGGAAACGCCCGGACCAGCCCGGTGGCGGCGGCAGTACGACATTGCTGCCGGGCACAACATCGAGTACCGGTTTTTCCCATCTTATGCCATCAGGGCTGGTCGCGTAGCAGGTGCCGCGTAACAGCGGGGCCATGTACCACATTTTGAACAGCCGCTCGGCCGGGTCGAAAAAGACGCCGTCACTGAACGGGCCTGCGCCGGGGATGTCAGCCTCCAGTTCCCAGGGCTTGTCCGCCGTGAGAACCGGATTACCGGCGTGATGAACTGGTTGGTGGAACGTCCTCTCCAGGTCGGTCTGCTCAATCAGGAAGTCATCCACGAACAGCTGCCGGCCGATGTCGATCGGGATCACCTTTGGAGGGGTCTGCAGATACGGCATAGTCATGGGATCTCGGGTGAGCTTACCTTGTCGCGGTGGCCAGGTACTCGGCAATTCAATCCCGTTATAGAGAGTAGATTGGGGCGGGTTTTCACCTGCTGGGGCCTCGGTGCGGGCTGCGACGACCATAGCCAGTCCGATAACCAGGACTCTCGGAGTCAATCGACTGTGTCTCGGCAGCCGAATCCATGATGTGCTCATTAGATACCAACCTCCGGTAGCATTCATCGTGACATGCGCGGACTCAAATTAGCAGTGTAGGTTCGTGATCGCCGACCTGCAATTGTCGCGCCATCGACTTTGACCCTCATTCCGCCTGCTCCGTGGTCTTCTGAGGCAACAGGGACCGTCGCTTGCCCCCCCCGAGGTGCCGCGGACAGAGATGGCGCACTGCGAGACCATCGAAATCCAACGAGCACGTTTGCAGAGTGGACTTGTCCACATGGCCGGGGCCGTAGACGTACTCGGTACGTGCGGTGTCGGTCAGGAGTGACTTGGCTAAACGAAGCCATTGGGCGTAGGTGGCAGGCGGGGTGTGCCCACGGGTGCGGTGAGAACCGGCCGCGCCAAACGAAGCCAATGAGGGGCGTACGGGATTCTGTAAATCAATATTCCATCGAAGGTTAAGGAATCGCCCGGGCTTCACGGCCATGCGGGGTGTCCTCTGGTCGCTTGTGTATGGCCCCTGTTCGCTTCTGTATGGCCCCGGCGCGCCTGTCGGGTCCGCTTGACCCGATTCGGGGTTCGCTTCCGGCTCTTCTGGTCTTGTGGTCGCCCCCCGCGGGCGGGCAGGCCTGGGATCGCACGGAACAACACCGCGCCCGTTCCGGCAAAGATGGGCCTCACGGAGCGGGATGAAGAGAGGCCGCTGGCCGGCTCGGTTGAGGGGGCGGGAGATCGGGGAGTTTGAGCCGGGGGGGGGTTGGAGTGGGTGACGAGGGGAGTCGGTCGGCGTCGAGCGTTCCGGTAACGGATCGGGCGGGGTGAACGGCTCGGGGGCGTGGACCGGATCGAACGGGGTGGGAGTGCCCACGGCGGGGCGAGATTG
>JAGNEZ010000074.1 GCA_018003015.1 Phycisphaerae bacterium
GCCTCAAAGTGAGTGATGCAGAACTGGGCCGACTCCACGTCAGGCCAGAGCCGTTTCACGGCGATTGGAACTACATAGTCTCGCCGCGACGGTAGAATCGTTCAGGTTATTTCTTTGCGGGCCCTAACCTCCCTCGCTAGCCAAATCGGCTGCAGCCCACACAGCCCATCACGGCAGGATTCTCCTTCGGAAGAGCTCGCACCGCTGAGCGTGAAGCCCTCATAGGGTGCAAACGCCACCCACGGCGTTCCTGGCAGGCGCCGTGAGCTGGGATCGTCGGCCCGCCCACAACGACGCCCAGTCGTTCACCTTCGGGTCCTTCTCGTCACACCCTTCCCGCACAGTGGCACGGTCTCGGCAGCCTCACCAACCTGATACTCAAAAACGGTGAAGCCCACCGTTCCCAGCCGGCGGGTAATCAGAATCTGCTCGATCAACCTACAGAGGTTGTCCGAAAACCTGCCCAGCTACTCAGTTCGATGCCCGGATAGCACGGCGTCTTGCCGGTCCAGACGCGCTGCTGAATCCGCCTCCCAGATGGCGCGGATCGCCTCCTCGTCGCCAAACCCATCGAGGACCGCCGGACCCGGCGTGTTGGCGTAGTACCATCGCAGACTGTCCCGTGGTGAACTCAGCGTGCGGCTGCCCGGTATCTGGAGATAGCCGTCGGGGTCGGCCTTGCGCACCCAATTCCAGGCGTAGCCCAGTTAGTCGCTGCGGCAGCCGGGCGACGGCGCGGTAGCCTGCGCGGGGCGCGTTGGCAGGGGTACGCCCAGTTTCAACTCGCCCGTCTGTTCGCTCGGAGAATGGATGACTTCGTAATACCCACCGCTGGCTGCTGCCGGCAAGGTGAGCATCAGCATCGATGGCAGCACGATCCAAACCGGGTGGTTTATTCTCATGGTTGCGGTCTCCTGGGCACCAGGGTATCCCCCGCGGGGCCGGGGCACAATGCAGTCAGTTCAGCAAGCTCAGCCTGGACAACAGTCACTGGGATCATGTACTCTCCAACGCGGACCAGGTGAACGGGGCCGCGCAACAAGAGCGAGTCTGTGCGGGACGAGATGTCGCTAACCCAAAGAAGTTCCAGCCAAGCCGTTACGTCACGACGGAGGTGTGCCGCCCGGCCGCCAGTGTGGCCACACCGCTGCCCACCCAGCCTTCAAGTCGGTGATGCGTTGCTCGAGGTGGTCGGCCAGGCGCATCACGAACAGCTGACCGTCAAGCATGATCTCCGGCCAAACTGAGGTCCGATTCATGACTCGAAACAGCCTGTGGGCGATCGTCATCGTGTCCGCTACCTCCGTGTGGGTGTCAGCTCAGGCTCCCGTCGTACTGGAGCATGATCATCTCCTCGTGGAGTTCTCAGCACAGGATGGCTCCATAATCCGATTGCGCAACAAGAAAGTGGATCTTGAGCTGGTTAAAACCCTGCCGCAAACCCGGCAGCCCTGGGCTCTTTTGCTGGCCCCTCTCGATCTGGTGTCCGATTTCACTGCTTTCCGAATCCTGCGCGACCCCGAAAGCCCCGTTCGCCGGGTCGACCTGGAGTGGCGCACACGCTATCGGATCACCGTCAAGGCCAGTGTGTCGCTCCAGGCGGGATCGGACGAGCTTGAGCTGAGGTGTTCGGCCGAGAACTCCGGCGACCGGACGATCATTGCCCTCCGATATCCTGCCATCCAGGGCATCGGAGCACTCTGGGGGGACGGCCAGTACGATCGGCTACTGCACTCGACCGCGATGGGCGCCTTGTTCACGAACCCCTTTCATCTTTTCCAGGCCGCTGGTCTGCCCATCCAGAGCCGCGGCATGGTGATCTCACGATACCCCAACGGCTTTCATGGATCGCCACTGCAGATGATGGCCTACTTCACCGAGGGACACGGTGGATTCTACGTTGCGGCCAAGGACAGTCTCTGCACGGATAAGGACCTGAACTTCTACAAGTCGGCCGGTGGCAACCTGGAATGCGAGATTGCCCACATCCAGTGGGAAGCCTGTCCCGGCCGCAGCCTGGTGGTTGACTACCCAGTCGTGATCGCCGCCCTGACCGAGGGAACATGGTACGAAGCGGCCGAACGCTACCGGGCCTGGGCCACGCAGCAGCCATGGTGCCGGCGAGGAACGAGGAGGGATCGCGTGGCCCGAGCTGACGCATGCCGGTGGCTGCATGAGGAGGTTGGTGCCGTGGGGGCGTGGTGGCCCTTCAGGGGCGACATCCGGGCGGAGATCACACGAACTCGGCGGTTGTTTGGTACGCCGTTACTGCACCTCGAGCTCTGGTGGCAAAACCGGCCTTCCCTGGAAGCGGCCCAGGCGGGAGGTGATCGCTTCGGGCCTTTTTACTTCCCCTTTCTGGCCCTCAAGAGCAAGCAGACCTTCGAAACGCACAGCCAGGATCGAATCGTGCCGCCTGCGACGCCGATTTCACCCGATTGGGTCGCCATGTGTCCGGCCCAGCCCGGCTGGCGGGCGGTGGTTTGCGAATCGGCCCAAGACATGGCCAGCAAGCACCCTCTGCGCCACCACCAGATTTGGGTGGATGAAAACACCACCGGCTGCCAAGCAGACTGCCTCTATTATGACGTCGGCCCCTGTGCAGGCGTACCCACGCATTGTTACGCGGCCAACCATGCTCACGCCCCCGGCGCAGGACGGGACATCACCCAGGCGTACGTCACCCTGTTTGAAGAGAGCCAACGTCGGGCTTCCCTCCAAAAGGGCAGCTACGTACCGGTGGGAACCGAGTGTGTCAGCGAACCGTTCGTCGGTTGCCTGGACCTGTACTATGCTCGCAACGCTGGTTTCAATCCAGATATGGAGGTGGGGCCCTATGTTCGGCAGCTCACGTGGCTCCCGGACGGCCGGATGGAGATCGTGCCCCTCTTCGAGTTTGTCTATCACGACTACGGCCCCGCGGCCATCCAGGGGATATACCCGGTCTATCCCTGGAACGTACCTGAGGCAGATGATTTCTTCACCTGGGCCGAGGCCCGCTCCGTGCTTTGGGGTGGCTTACTGGTCACGTTTCCTGTTGCTTCGCAACCTGCTTGCCCCGAAGACCGAACTCGGTTCATTCGCAGCCTAGTTGCTGCCCGCACGGACTTCGCCCGCGAGTTTCTGACCTATGGCCGCATGCAGCGCCCACCGATCATGGAGTGTGAAACACTGGCCATCAATCATGGACTGGCCAAAGACGGGTGGTTTCGCAGGATTCGCTACCCGCAGGCCGAACCTGATCTGAAGGCGGCTCTGCCGACATCTAGCCAGCCGGGTGGCGAGCACCGCGAATCGGATCAGCTGTCCGTCGAGGACTGGGCCAAAGGCCTATTGTCCACGCCAGCCGCGTTGGCCAGAGTACCTACCATCCATGTGCCTGCGGTGATAAGTCAAGCCTTTACCCTGGGAGATGAGCGGTTGGGAATTCTCCTGGTCAATTTGCATCGTGACCGTGACGAAGCCGTGCGTGTGTCCGTAAACCCCGGTTCCTGCGGTCTGCGGAAAGGGAGCTACGAGCTTCGACGGATCACGGCCGCCGGTGGCCAGAACCTGGGCATATTCCAGAACCGCCGCGAGGCCGAAGTCCAACTCCCCCCTCGAGATGTGGTGCTCCTGGCAGCCCGATTCATCGGCGGCTAGGCAAACCCTCCCTCCATCCTGCTTGGTGGGCGCCTCTCAACCACACCTTACATGCTGATACGGTCCGGTTCGTAGTGAGCGCTCGCTGGAGTATCATGCGTGAACGAAGATGAACCTAGTGGCCTTGCCCCGATGAGATCGTGGATGAGCGTCACTGCAGGAAGCCGGGGTGGCCGTGCTGCCAGGACCTCCGAGCGGTACTTGCCGCCCTGCTAAAGGCTCCGCGGTAACGCAGCAGCAGGACGACTGTCAAGCCGCTGAAGATGACCGTCGCCGATCCAAGCACCAAGAGCGCAATGATCAGCTCGTCACCAGGGCCGGTCACAAGAAATAAGATCAGAAACAGGCACAGCATGCCCCCCCCACGTCGTTATGCTCCCCCACATTACTTTGCGCGTGGCTGCGGCCAAGCAGCGATCAGGGATTCGAAGAGCCAGGAAACTGAGATAGGGGAACATCGCCAGCGACTGGATGATCGTGATAATCACTTCTACAATCGTGAGATCGGGCCTGCTGGGTCCAGAGCCAGCCACGATTGTTGTCAACCATAGCACGCGGGCTGTTTCCAGCGCCAACGAGGCACGTGCAATTCTGCGGCGACTCGCAAACTCCTCTGAGCCTGTCAGCCGGACCTCAGGTCTTGTGACCAACCACAGGCCGGCAAAGGTCAGCCACGAGGTAACAAAACTGAGGACGATCATCATGACGCCCAGCAGGCCCAGCACATAATCTGTATACGCAAGGCCGATCGACAGCAGCATCCGCCACGGGGTTGCGGCTGCGAGACAGCCGGCCCCCCCCTGCCAGTGATGCTACCCACGCCGGATCGCCAAACCTCAGCAGGTTTCCACGGAGCGACAAGCCTGTAGAGGTTCCACACTCTGGGCAGGCGCCACTCGACACAAGCCCGCGGAGGTTGTAGCCGCATTTCAGGCACATCGTATCTCGCTCGATGCCAGTTAGCCGGCGCCGCGCAGCCCCGGCGTCATGGAGCAGCAGCTTGGTACTTCGGTACGACATCTCCCCGATGGCCTCCATCCGGCTGCGCCGCCGGGCATCATTCCGGCATTGTACCAGAACCATCACTATTGCGCCCCCCTCCCTTCCGTTCAGCCGGAACGAGATACCGCTGGTAATCTCCTGCTTGGCAGAGGCGTTCGAGGGTATGCTCGGCGAAAAGGACGGCGCGGACGGGGCGTGGTGAAGCAATGCCGGAGGCATGGCCGGCTTGCGTGGTAACTCGCCCGGCCTGGGCCAGAGCAGGCCAGACGGAGCATGAAGCCGAAATGTGGATGAATTCCAGCCGTTTCTTCCCGGGTAGCGGGAATAGGGTCATCGCACAATATGATCAGACCCGCAATTCACTTGCCAGCGGGCTGCGTTGCCTGGGTGTCCGTCAACGGCAGAGCCAGATACTGCCTCCACACCTCAAAGGCCGGACGCTTCTGGCCAGTCTCATCGACCAAGCCACAGTCGCGCCAGGCCATGAACACCTCCGGCGATGAAGATCGAATCCTCTGCCAAAGGGCGTCGTAATCGCGCGAGACAAAGCTGATCACGAAGAGCGTCCTGTGCGCAGCAGCGAAATCAAGCAGGGTTCGCACGAACGCCTCCTGTTTGGCAGGCGTGCCAGCGATCACCTGGCCCGTGGTCGGGAACTTCAGCTCCCCCGCCGCCTCCCCTGTCTCGACGAACGCATACGGCTTGCCGTACTTGTCGAAGTGATCGGTCAACCAGCGCAGGCATCCGGTAACGTCAGTCGTGCCGCCGCGGATGAAGGGATAGAAACTGACTGCAACGACGTCGTTGCAGGGCATAATCTGCTCGAAGGCGGCCAGCATCCGATCGCGCCTGGCGCCGCTGAGGTTGAGCATCCCGTGCAGCGTGAACGAGGCGAAGATCGGAAGCGACGGGTAAGCCTTTCGCAGGTCTTGATATACATGCCGGTGCAAGCCCACATAGGCCCGCCATGGACCAGGGCCGGCGCCGTGGATTTCGTTGACCTCGATGCCGATGGCGAGGTAATCGGGTTTGAAGAAGTCCACCATTCGCCGGCAATATGCCAGATAGGCCTTCATGATCAAAGGGTCGTCGTACGGCTTGCCCTTGACTTCTGTGGGGATGGGCAGCGATTTCTCGCCTTCCTTCAGTGTGCCCCGACCCGGAGAGATGGCCAAGTATACCTTGCCGCCCGGACGCGTGGCCTTCTTCTTGCCCTCCCAGTCTTTGAGCAGCTCGGCGCTGAAGGGTCGGCCGGAGAGCGACTCGGCCCACGGTACCCCCTCGATGTGGTGTGCAAGGATGTCGCCGTTCTCGCGAGCGAACGCGCGAGCCTCCTCGACGGCCTCGATCGTGAAGTCGTGCGGAAAGCCAGTAAAGCCCATGTGGAATGACCGCGAGGTGGGCAGCTCGCCGGCCAACAGCAACAGAGGCATCACTGCGGCCCATCCCATCACAGAGACACTGGACAGCATCGCAGGCTCCATCACAGGGCTTCGTGGTCAGACATCTTACGACAGAACAGGATCGCGTGCGGGCCGGAGTAGGTGCTGCCCACGTCCACGCCTTCGACCTCCACCAGCCCCGCGTCGCGCAGCCACCAACCGAAGGCGAAATCGATGACGTCCATTACCCGCTCGGCTCTCTTCTTGGCCTGCTGGCCTTCACGCACGAGGAAGTTGTCTGCCGCGATACTCTCGAACTCGCAACGAGTCGGCTGACAATTACGTGCCGGCCAGGGCTTTCTTCAGTACACGGGCGGCTTTGCCTGCATCTGCAGCACTGTCGAAAGCGAAGTAGACGACCGATCGTCGGTTAAGCGCTGCCGCGGAGAGGCCGCGCAGGTTGACTTTAGCCTCAGCGAGCAGCCGGGTGATCTTGGTACCGAGGCCGGGCTTGTCGGGTCCTTCCAGGCGAATTGAGCGTAGGCTCGCAGCTTTGGAGAGCCCGGCTTTCCTGGCCGCACGGGTCTGGGAAGCACCCTGCAACGGGGCAAGAAAGACGACACCGGTGCCAGGCTTGTCCGGGCAACGCCGGGCGATGACGAACTCCAGGTTCGCGCCTGCTTCAGAGAGCGTTTCGAGCTTGCAGGCCAGACCACCCGGCTGATCCTTCATACTGCCTGCCCAGACGTCTACTTTGGTGATTGTGTAGGCCATGACTTGACTCCTTCGGAAAGGAATGAACTCCAAGCGATCATACTATCGCCGCGATGCAGAGTAGACAAGCGTCGGAATCGTATACCTCAGGCGTGTTCTGTCTTCCGGGGCCACACCCTTGGATCGTCAATCCCAGGACGAGGCTTCGATCGCAGGAACAGCGGCAAAGTGGCCGCTTGATGATACCTCGCAGGTGGCCGGCTTGAGGTGCATGGATACGGGGGCGTTCCGGTGCTCGTGATGCATTAACAGCGATTCGAAGGGTGCGACGGGGGGAGTATGAGCGGGACGTGAAGGAGTGGATGAGGGGCTACTCGAGGCAAGGGATGCGTTGAATGGCAGCGTCCCCGCTACCGAATCTGGCTCGGGGAAGACCAGCGCGCCGCCCTGTCGAGAAGGTCCAATAAGCCAGTTTGTCAACCCATGGCCAACAAATGCCGAACATCTATGAGCGGCTCTCAAGATCGGCAACGGCTTAGTTCACCTATGCTTCGAGAGAAAAGATCTGACACAGGATTGCTGACGAGAACTCGATGGAGGGAAGTCTTGCTGCACTTTGGGCACCGAGACGTCTCCTTTCGACAGGATCAGCGAGAACGCAGAGGAGCTTCGCGGTGCAAGATACCTGCCATCGCTAAGTTGACGCTCCTGCCTAACGGACGGGATGGACAAGTCCGCGTTTACCCCAAATGCCCAATACTAGACGTCTCAGCCACGGGGATGGGGATCAAGAGCTACCAGAAGGTTGCAGTGGGGACGACGGTCGCCTTGGAGTTATTCGTCGGCGACACTCGACTCACATCGTCAGGTACGGTCATCAGCTGCACGGGATTTCCAGGTTGTCATCGAATCGGTCTCATGCTGAACTTGGCCTAGCTCGGCGCTCACGGCTGCTCGCCAGAGTTGCCGGGACATTCTCTTGCTCCCTCTATTACCGACAAGCAGGATTTCGCGCCGGGCCATCATGGCTTCGACGGCCTTGGCGTCGCCGGGATTGACACGGAGGTCAGCGGCATAGTACGGCCGCCGCTCGAAGGTCATCCGCCGGGCGTAGTCATCAACGGGGACGATATTCGGGCAGAGGACGATCCACACCTTCATGTCGAATTCGCGGTGGGCCATGTCGATAATGCGGCGGTGCTGATCGAGCTTGGCCCTGTCGCTGGCGGTCAGGGGGCTGGGCATGGTCTCGAGCTGGGGCCAGATGGAGACGAGGTTGTAGCCCAGGCGGTGCAGGCCATCGAAGTAGCCACGCCAGTCCTTGTCGGTCCAGGTACGTGAGGCGTAGGGGTGGTTGTAAACCCAGCCTTCGTGTACGTACATGCCGATGAGCTTCTGGTCGGACGGGGTGGTTCCCGCGGCGCCGGCCGGCAACTCGGCGGAGAGGTTTCGCGACAGCAGGGCATTGGCTCCGGCGGCGGCCAGTTCAAGAAACTTGCGTCGGTTCATATCGCCCTCCTGGCCGGCCGCATGGTATCAGTAGACTGGCCGGAGGACAATGCCGACAAGAGCCCATCCAAACGCCAGGGTCTGGCTGCCGAACGACCTCGGATCCGCACATTCAGCCCTGACTGAGCGCCAAATTCGGTTGACGTATTTGACACAAATCAGTTGACACAGGATCTCAATCGCGATAATCTCCACGGATGTGGGAGCGGTCGCCGGTGTCCTGACTCGGCGAGTAGACGTCGGCAGTGCGGGCCTACGCTGAGCTGGCTTGGAGCGGCAGGATCCCGTGGAGGAGAAACGAAATCAGCTTCTCAAGTCATTCATCATATTGGGGTATTGCTCGAACGCACAGGCAGCGCGCTTGAGGCGGGTGCCGATTGCACGCTGGCCTCGCACGGCCGGTTCGCAACCGACGAATTGGATGACGGATAGCAGGAGGCGTCAACCGCGCCGGCAACTTGTTTTCAGCCCGAGCACGGAGTTCAACGAACTCGGTGGCGTTGACCAAATGTGGGAAAACGGCCCGCTGTAGTGAAGTGGTTTGGATAGGAAGGGACGGCGCGAGAGCGGGTCCTTGTGAGCAGGGTCCCTTTGGAGGGCGTGAAGGTTCTCCTCGACTACCGCATGGCCTCAGCGGTAGGAGGCGTCCTTCACTCACATTCAGCTTCACTTCCCAACGGCAGTACCGGACCGCCAGAGAGCCCGGAGAGGAGGAGACAGATGAGAGTACTCAAGATCGTGGCAATCGTCGCTGCCGCAGTGGCCGCGACCGGCGCATCGGCATCCGCTTTGGGCGCATCGCTCACCTCCGTGGGCGTACTCGATCCCACCAACCCCAACAGCGTCATCCGGGCACTCAGCTCCGATGGGAGCTACGCCGTAGGCACCAGCAAGGTCGCAGCCGACTTGTCCGTCCCAGTCGTCTGGTCCTTATCAGATGGGTTGGTGGCCCTGCCCAATCCCAGCGGCAAGAGCAGCCTCGCACATGGTGTCGCCGTTGGCATCGGCTCGAACGCCGGCAACATCATCATTTCCGGTCTCCACGAGGGCAACACGGTCAGCCGCTACTACAAGGCCCCGCTGGGCAATCTGGCCGGCGGCACCTGGGCTGACAGTGCAACCGCAGGAGGCTTCAGTACCTCAGACGTTCGAGGCGGGACCAGCAACGTCCTGCGCAATCAAATCGACGGCGATGGACGATGGTACCTGGCCGGTCGAAAGGCCAGCGACAGCCGAGGTGTCCGCCTGCGAGGCGATCCTTTCATCGGCTGGGACACGACCAACATGACCGCCGAGTCAGTCAGCGGCCATGGCGTGATCGTAGGCAGGAACTCCAGCGGCTTCAGCCCCAGCAAGGCCAGTTGGCGGTCTCCTCAGAACGATAACGGCGAAGTCCCAGGCAGCGGTGATGACTTCCGCACCGATGGCTTCGGGATATCTCCCAGCTTCGGCAAGTCAACCACGGCCAGCTTCGATGTACAGTGGATCTGCGGGCAGGACCAATCGGCCCCCGGCCCCAACATGCAGGCTTTCCGCTGGAACCGGGGTGACGCGACCCTGACGCTGCTCGGTATGCTGCCCGGAGCCACCAGCAGTGTCGCTTACACGGTGGCGGACAATGGGGTGTCCGCGGGCAGATCTTACTTCGGGAACGCGTCGCCAACCTACGAGGTGGCCACGGTCTGGGACACCAGCGGAACCTGGGACACCAGCGGCACGGCCCAATCGGTGCAGGCCTTGCTGACCGCGGCCAGCGTCGACACGAGTAGCTGGGCCAACCTAGTGCGAGTCTATGCGGTTTCCGACGACGGCAAGGTGCTCGCGGGCCAGGGCATCTGGGCGGCCGATAGCAGCACGCGCGGTTTTGTGGCCGTCATTCCTGAGCCGGCATCCTTGACGTTGCTGGCATTGGGTGCCTTCGCCTTGCTTCGCCGACGAAGCTGACGCGGTGGACGGCATCCGCCGTCGCGAGTCTTCGAGAAGCAATGCGGATCCTGAACCGAAGCAGCCCACGGACAGGACCTTTGGGCGATGGATACCGCACGGGACAACACCGGCATGCCGGCCAAGCGTCAGGCACCGCAACCGGCATAGCCGGCCTTGTCCGAGGACCATGCCTATGGCGGGGATGGTGAGACACCGACCATTCGGCTCGGGCTTGGAGCGCCCATCGGAGGAACAAGAGATGAGAACTTATCTTCGCTTCGTCACGGTCGTATTGGCCTTGGGACTGACGTCTTCGGGCGGCCAGGCGGCATCCCTGATTTCGGTGGGCGTGCTGGATCCCGCAAACCCCAGCAGCGTCATCCAGGCGCTCAGTTCCGATGGGAGCTACGCCGTGGGCACCAGCAAGGTCGCAACGGACTTGTCCGTCCCGGTTGTCTGGTCCCTGGCGGATGGGCTGGTGGCTCTGCCCAACCCTAGCGGCAAGAGCAGCCTCGCACATGGTGTCGCTGTCGGCATCGGCTCAAACCTCGGCAATATCATCATCTCTGGCCTCCACGAAGGCAATCTCACCCACCGCTTCTACAAGGCTCCGCTGACTAATCTGACCGGCGGCTCCTGGAAGGACACTGCCACCGAAGGAGGCCTCGGTACCACAAGCAATGTCCGAGGGGGCACGAGCAACGTCCTGCGAAATCAGATCAAGGGCGACGGCCGATGGTACGTCGCCGGCAAGAGGTACGACAACAACCGGGTGGCCCGTTTTCGCGGTGATCCCGACATTGGCTGGGACGGCGTTAGCCCCATGACCGGCGAGTCCGTCAGCGGCTACGGCGTGGTCGTGGGCAGGTACACGGGTGCCAGTCCCAGCTTGGCCCGATGGGATTCCCCGCAAGGCGACACCGGCGATGTCCCGGGCAGCGGCGGCGACGCCCGAAGCGACGGTATCGGGATCTCGGCCAGCTTTGGCAAGTCGACCACGGTCGATTTCGAGGTACAGTGGATCTGCGGGCAGGACCAATCGGCCCCGGGCAACAACATGCAGGCTTTTCGATGGAACCGGGGCGACGCGTCCCTGACACTCCTGGGAATGCTGCCCGGCGCCACCAGCAGTGTTGCCTACACGGTGGCGGACAATGGGGTGTCCGCGGGCAGATCTTACTTCGGGAATGCGTCGCCGACGTACGAGGTGGCGACAGTCTGGGATGCCCTTGGAATGCCCCAGTCGCTCCAGGTTCTCCTGGAAGCAGCCGGCGTCGACACGAGCGAATGGCAGCGTCTGACGCGGGTGTTCGCGGTTTCCGATGACGGCACCGTGTTCGGCGGGTACGGCGTCTGGGCCGCCGACGGTAGCAATCGCGGCTTTGTGGCTCGGGTGGACAACCTGCCGATCGTCGGGGCTTGCTGCGTGATCGGCTTCGGCAGTAATACCTGCACCATCACGACCGAAGAGGCCTGCAGCGGTATCTTCACCCCGAACACGAGCTGCGCAACCGCCGGATGCGGGCCTTGCATGATACCCTGGGCGGACGCTGATTCCGACGGTGACGTCGATCAGAAGGACTTTGGAGCGATCCAGGCTTGCTTCACCGGCACGATGATGGGCGTACCCAACGCATGCACCTGCTTCGACCGGGTCAAAGACCAGATGGTAAACGGTGGCGATCTCGAGGCGTTCTTAAGATGCTTCACCGGTCCCGATGTCGCGTTCGACGCCAATCATCCTCCGGAAGGCTGCGATCCGGGCACGGGGCAGCTGCCCTGACTGGAACCAGTCTCAGAAGTGGGCCTCAAGGGTTCCGCGTGACAGCGACCTGATCGAAAGCTCAATGCCGGAGTGTTCATGAGCTTCGCCGCCCTGCTCCTTCTCCTGACAGTGCCCTCGATGGCGTCCCCTGCAATGTCCCGGCCAGTCCGGCCGAACATCGTCTTGATCCTGGCAGACGACCTCGGCTTCTCGGATCTCGGCTGCTATGGCTCCGAGATCGCCACGCCGAACCTCGACCGCATGGCCAGCCAAGGCACGCGTTTCACCCAGTTCTACAACGCCGCCCGCTGCTGCCCCACGCGAGCCGCACTCATGACAGGACGCTACCCGCACCAGGCCGGGGTTGGGCACATGGGACACGACACCGGCCGACCCGCCTACCGAGGCCACCTGAACGAAACGAGCGTCACGATTGCGGAGGCCCTTCGAGCCGCCGGCTATCGCTGTTTCATGTCAGGCAAGTGGCACCTCGGCGAAACCCGACCGCATTTCCCTGTCGACCGCGGTTTTGAGCACTACGACGGCCTGCTTGGAGGCGCCAGCAGCTACTTCTGCCTCTGGCCCAATCGCCGGATGGCCATCGATGGAAAACTCTACCGCCCCGACTCCAGAGGCTTCTACATGACCGACGTGATCACCGACCGGGCGATCGGTTATCTCGATAATTACGGATGCCGCCCAGGACCCTTCTTCCTTTACGTCGCGTACACCGCCCCGCATGCTCCCTTGCACGCCCTGCCCGAGGACATCGCCCCCTACCGCGGCAAATACCGCATCGGCTGGGACCAGATCCGCCAGCGGCGATACCGCCGGATGATTGATCTCGGCATCATCGATGGCCGATGGATGCTCTCGCCTCGCGACCCGCGGGCGACACCGTGGGAGAAGACCGCCGACCCCGACCGCGAGGACCTGAAGATGTCCGTCTACGCCGCCCAAGTCGAACGTATGGACCGCGGCATCGGGCGAATTCTCGACACACTCCACACCTTGGGAATCGAAGACAACACCCTAGTCATGTTCCTCTCCGACAACGGCGGCGACGCCGAGGAAATCGATGAGAGCAAACCGGGGGCACTGCCAGGAGAGCCGGACTCAAACACCGGCTACGGCCGCGGCTGGTCGAGTGTCAGCAACACTCCGTTTCGCCAGCACAAGCGATATGTACACGAGGGTGGCATTTCCACACCCCTGATCGCCCGCTGGCCCGCCGGCATCAGCCGGCGCGGAGTCGTCGAGCATGCGGTTGGACACGTGGTCGACATACTCCCCACGTGTCTCGAAGCCGCCGGTAGTGCCTATCCCAAGGAACACGGAGAGCGGGCGATCGAGCCGACGGCAGGCAGGAGTCTCCTGCCCTTCCTGCAGGGATGCTCAGGAGGGGAGCCTCGGTACCTCTATTGGGAGCACGAGGGTAACCGCGCTGTTCGCCAGGGGCGATGGAAGCTCGTTGCCGTCCGTGACCGCCCATGGGAACTCTACGACATGGAAGCCGACCGCACGGAACTGCACAACTTGGCTGCCCAGCAGCCGGAGCGACTCAAGGATCTGCAGGCACGCTACGCAGAGTTCGCTGAACGGTGGGGCATCCGTCCATTTGACGATGTCAAACCGCCGCGGTGGATCCCGGATTGACGTCTCATGAAGTCCCGGACCGCCGCGCGACGGCGCTGAAGGGACAACGGATAGCGACGCTTGCGATCATCGCTGATGATCACGGTATCGGCGACCCGGGCTGGATGGGCAATCCGTCGCTCAAGACACCCAAACTGGACAAGATGCCAGTCCACGCAGCCCGAAGGACGCGCTTCCCGACCAGCCCGGTCCGGATACCCACGCGGGGGTGTCTGCTGCCGGGACGCTACAACTACCGCACACGGGCTATCAGCACTCCCGTCGGCCGGGCCATGACGAGCCCTATACGCCCCAGCGATGATCTATGCCGGTGAGGTCTTCGACCTGCTGCGGCGGCCCAAGGCCCCCGGATCCAACCGCTCCGCGTAGGATAGCATTCCCCAGGTCATCACTTCCCAAATCATCAGCCGCGAGACATCGGGCCGTCCTTTCGACAGCAGGAGGTCGCCAATGTAGCGCAGCTCCTCGTCCGCTGGCGCAACCACGTCACGGTATTGGGGAAGCTGGTGAGCGAAGCTGTACATGAGGCAGGGCAAGCCGGCCATGTCGACGTTGCATTCCGTGTAATCAGGAACCGGCGCTCCGCGGGTCCTCTGGTTCCTGGCCATCCAGTCCAGGGCAAGATCGATCTGTCGCATTAAGGCCGCATACTGCGGACTGTTCGGCTTCAAGTACCTCAAGCCGGTCGCGTAGAAGTCAAAACAGTAGAAAATCGTACCCGAAGGCCGCTGCTGGAACGTGATCGGCTTGAGTTCGCGGAAATCCTGACCCAGCAGCCAGTTCATCGCTCCGATGGCGACGCTGCGGTACTTCTCCTGACCTGTCTCGTCATGAAGCAGGAAGGAAAGTGTGCCGAACGTTGCGGACGAGCACCACCATGGGCCAGCGTACTCGGGCCACAAGCCATTGCTGATGCCACCTTCCTGACTCACGTAGTTGTTCAACACAAGCTCCGCAAACTTCTCTACCGAGCCGAGGTACCGGGCCTTGGCCGCCGGGTCATCACAGCGAACGGAGGTGGCGAGGATCCCCATGCCGATCGAGCCGCTATCCGCCAGGTTCCACTGTCCGCGGTCCTGACCAGGAGCGCGGGAGTGATTCATGTAGTAGGCTCCTCTGGGAATCATGTTGCTCTGATACTCAATGATTCGATCCGACCAGCGACGGCATGCGTCCAGGTACACTTGGCGTTCAGTCATATCGTAGCCGACGGCCAGCGCCCTGACCGCATGGGCGTCCTCGAAGAACGGCATGTGATGAGTCGCAGGATCAGCATCCGCCCGGCTGACGAAGCGGGTGATCTCTTTCTGCAGTTCAGCCGCGGCCAGATCGCAGAATTCCAGAAACCGCGATCTGAACTCTGCCGGGACGGGTGGCCAGGCCTTCGTGGGTGTCATCGACGCGCAACCGGCCAGACTACCCGTCACCAGCGCGGCAACCAGAATCCGCCCACTGATGGCCGAAACCTCCCTCCCCGGCAATCTCGTCTCGCCTGTCATCGCAGTCACCGTCCTCGTTGATTCTGCTCACAGGGGTACGTATGCTCATCAAGAGGATTGTTTACAGAGCCGGGCCAATCCGGTCAACAGGCGCTGCGGGGTGAGCCACGTAACCCGCGGGTGTCATCAGGAGCCACGGCAGTGAGCTTGACGAGGAGGATGGCGATTGAGGAGTGACCGTGACGATCGTCTCAGGAGCGTGGCTGGCATCATGGTGTTTCTGTTGTGCTGGTCGGTCTCCCCCCAGGCAGCGGCTCAGCTGCAGGTATTGGACTCCCACTACCGGGGGGATCTCGTGTTCCCTGAGCACGCGCGGTTCTGGTTCGAGGACCTGGCGGTTAAGGAAGCACAAAGCGAGGAGGGTCTCCGGTCCTGGTATGAGAAGCGGCCGACGGGTGGTTCGGTCCACGTCTTCGTTCGCAACCCTGGCCCGCAGAGCCTAGATATCGGCGATACTCTGCTCGGCGGCATCAGTCTGAAGAAGGCCATCGCGTTCTCCGATCAGCGAGTCAGCCGAAAGCCCGCCAGCGTCTATTTCGCCGACCTGAGCGCCGCGGAGCTGGACCAACTGCTAACCATCGGCGAGCCGGTCTGGTGGAGGGTCGAGCCGCGACGAATACCTGCAGGGGGAACCGGCGAGGTGCTGGTACGCCTTCGGCACAGACCGCAGGCCGCATCCGTCGGACTGGACCTGCAGTACGCAAACGGCCAACAGCGGGTCAGCGTTCCGATTCGCTCGAACCAGCCCCGGGTAGAGAGCGTCAGCTTCTCGTCCGACCTCCGGCATGTCTGCCTGTTTTTTCGTTATCCGGCCCGACCGGGGCTGGCGCCTGTCAGGGTACTCCTGGATGGCGAACAGATCATCGACGGCCTGTCGAGCGCGTCCGACCGCAAGCTGGAACTGGCCCCGGTCATGTTTCAGCTCGCCTCTAACCTGGAGCGAGGGTCATTCCATTGTTTCCAGGGCATCTACGAAGACGGGGCCGCGGCTTCGGTGGGGTTGCGAGTCTTCAGCGACGAGTTTGCCTACGGGATCTGGGGTGGACGTCCGGGTAGCGCCTCCGACGTGGCCGAGGCCCAGGCACACGTGCGCGACCTCAGCACCCACAACATCAACGTGCAGATGCCCCAAGTGGGCTCGGCGATGCTGAGCGCCTTCTACGCCAGCGATGCCGGTCAGACACTATGCGACTCGCTGGGCCTGCGACGACTCATCAACGATCCCGGCAAATGGCGAACCCGGGATCCTCTCGCCTATCTGATCCACGACGAGCCGGACTGCGGCGACTACTTGATCAAGGGTCTCGAACCCGATCACCAGGTGGGCAGCCTGGCCCAATGGGCGGTCCAGCGCACCCGGCAGTTGCGGGCCACTGACCCGACAACTCCCCAGCTGCTGAATGTGGATCTGACCTTTAAGCCAAACAACTGGTACACCTACGGGCAACTACCGGACATCTTCTGCGTCGATCCGTACTACCAGGTGCGACTGTGGGAAGCGTACGGCCGGCATCCGGCGAGGCTGCCCCTGTATAACAAGGCGGTGTTCGTTCACGCCGTGGCATGCGTGGCCCGTGCGGCGTCAGGCCCCAAGCCCTTGCACGTCGTGCTCTATGCCTGCCGGCGCGGCAATGACCAGGAAGACCCCGGCGACGGGCGGGCCGAGCGGTCGGCGCTGCCCGAGAGAGATAGGAAGGGCCAACGACGGCCGAAGAACAAGGAGACCGTGACGAGTCGCTTTCATCGATTCCCCACGCCGCAGGAGAAACGGATCGAGGTCTATTACGCGCTGGCGGGAGGCGCCAAGGGTCTGTCCTACTGGTGGTTCACTCCTTCAGGCGGGAAATCCCAAGGCGTCGGCGCAAAAGACCCGCAAGCGGCGGCGCTGTGGCGCGAGATCGGTCTGCTGGGAGCGGAAGTCCGCACCGCAGGCCCTGTGCTGTTGCGCAGTTGCCCGGCCGAAGTGCCCGTCAAGTCGTCACCCGGCGTATGGGTTCGCTCTCTGCTGGCGGGCACCGACACGTTGATTCTCATCGCGGTCAACGATCAGTACATCAACAGCGACCAGGGTACCTCCGTTCACCCAGTGGACAACGCGCATGTTGCGATTGATCTGCCATCGTGGTTAACCCCCCACCAAGCGTTCACGATTGATGCAACGGGTTTGCAGAGCATCTCGCTCGAGAAGTCGGGGCCGATGTTCTCGTTGTCGCTAGGCAAACTGACGCTCACCCGACTGGTGGTCATCACGGCCAGCCCGCGATTGCTGGACGAACTGCACAGCCTCTATACAACAAACTACGCCTCGAACGTGCAGAGGCTCCTGGAACAACTTGACCCATGAAACCCCCACGAAGCGAGACTTGATCGACGACGCTTGCGCGACCCTGTTCAGATGGACAAGCAAGCCGATGAGGCCCGGTACGGCGCCGGACGATGCTCGATTAGCTTCAAGCCGCATCCTCACGACGCGCTGCGGCAACAGAGTGCCCCGGCATCACGATCGCAAGTGTTTCCTGCGCGCCCGGAAGGTCACCGCCGAGTCTCTGTCAGACCTGACTGTGCCGGACAAGTAGTCACCGCTCGCAAAGCCGAAAACCAGCGGGGCCGTGCGGCGGGTTGGCGTCTGCTGCCACGCGCGGTACGCTACGGTACCTCGCGGACCGACGGGGCAGGCCGCCGTCATCCGTCGAGTCGGAGAACGCACCCGTCGCAATAGGGAGAACCGTTTCCGATGGTCAAGGTAGCAGTCACAGCGAAGGAGTTCGATAAGGCTGCAAAGGTCTTCCGCCGAGCCGCAGCCGAGGATGTGGAGTGCGTTCGAGCCCCCGCGCAAGAAGACGAACTGGCCGCTATGATCCAAGCCGACAGCATCCATCATGCGATTGTGGGCGTCGAACGGTACGCCGGCCCTCTCTACGAGGCGTTGCCGCCCGGAGGCGTGCTAGCCCGCTTCGGTGTCGGCCACGACGGAATCGACAAACAAAAGGCGACGGCTCGCGGCGTCATCTGCACGAACACGCCGGGGGTGCTCGACGACTCGGTCGCCGAAATCACCCTGGCCCTGCTCCTGGCGGCCAACAGGCACGTGGCCGCCGTTGCCGCCTCGACACGCAGCGGGCACTTTGCACCGCTGCTCGGCGGCGAGCTGGCGGGCAAGACGCTGGCGGTGATCGGATGCGGACCGATCGGGCGAAAGGTGGCCCGGATCGCCGGGCGCGGCTTTGAAATGCGAGTCATCGGCTGTGAAGTGGCTGATGTCGACGTCGAGACCATGAAAGCGAACTACGGTTTTGCGGAAGTGGTGAAGGACTTCCATGTTGCGGTCGCCGATTCGGACTTCGTCAGCCTCCACATCCCAAGCACACCAGCGAATCATCATTTCGTGAACCGAGAGCGTTTGGCGATGATCCCGGCCACGGCACGGCTCGTGAACACCGCACGGGGAGCGGTGTTGGACGAGTCGGCCCTGTTCGACGCTGTTTCGCAGGGCACGCTCGCCGGCGCGGCCCTCGATGTCTTCGAGAACGAGCCTTACCAGCCGGTCTCGCCGGACAAGGATCTGCGCACACTCGAGAACGTGCTGATGACCCCGCACGTCGGCAGCAGCACCCGGGAGGCTTGCGACCGCATGGCCGAAAGGGCTCTGCGGAACATACGCCTCGCTCAAGCCGGCCGCGCCGGCGAGATGGACTTGCTCAATCCGGCCGTGATCCGGGAAAGGTAACCGTGAGAAACAAGGCTTATCAGGTATCAACAACCATCCAACGGCGCCGAGCAGGCAGAGCATATCGCCCATGAGATTCGGCTTCCTGACCCACTCGGCGTTCCTGGACATGACCGGCGCCTGAAGACGATGCGTTCGCGATAGCGGAAAGGAACTCGACTGGTTCAAACGCGATCCCCTTCACGCCAATGATCGTGGCGAGCAGATCCTTGGGCGCATTCTCGACCAGCACCTCGCGCGACCTGCCAGCGGCAGCCAGCCGGTCGGGGGGACCGATGATCCGGAGAGCCACCGGTCATACTCGTCGCCAGAAGATGGCGGCTATTCAGGTTCCGCTGTTCGGGGGGCTTGTGCTTCACTGCGCCGGCATCACGCTTCGACGCTCGGTTCTTCTCTCCGGGACCTGGCCGCCTTGGCTGGAAGAGGTGGCGTACGGCCTGACCACGTCGACGCTTCAGTAGGTGCAGCCCGGATTGGCCGGCATGTCCGAGCCGCTGTAACAGCCCTGGAAGATGCCAAAATCGGACTGGTCAACATCCTGATCGCCGTCGAAGTCCGGCCGTTCACAACCCATGGCGAGGGGCACCCACGGCCCGGAAACGCAGGCGGCAAATAGTCCGTAGTCTTTCAGGTCGACATCGCCGTCTGCGTCCAGATCCGGCCCCAGTGCAGGCACGGATTCGTAGGCCCCACGGTCCACCCTGCCAGCCAGGACCCGTGGCCGGCCATCTAGATCCGCCTCACCGGTGGCCGGCGCGAAGGCCGGATCGCCGCTGTTGATGCCGGGCGAATCCTCCTTCAGCCGGAAGTCATACCCACCGACATCACGGAAGCGAGGATCGGTCGTCAGGTTGCCTATCCCCGGCCAGGGGACGGACGGATCGAGGATGCCGTGGGCAATGACGATGTTCTCCGGCTGATAGTCCGTCCGCACGACCTCGGGAGACGCCCAGATGATCGTGTTGTTCACGTAGAAGTGGATGATGTTGTTTGGTTCTCCGAACTTGTCCCGCGCTTCCAGACCGATCGGATGCTCGTACAGCGTGCAGTTGTCAACGAACACGTCAGTGTTGTTGCCTTTGGCCGAGATGCCCGTCGAATTCGAAAGGAGCGCGGAATCACGAATTCGCACCTCGCCGGAAAAGACGCTCAAACCCTTGTCCTCGAAGTGACGGACGATGCACTGCTCGATCAGCGGCGTCGAGTTGAGCGTGTCGATGCCATCGTCTCCGCCGAACGCGAAAACACAGCGGCGGACGGTCATCGTACCGCTTCCGTTGAGATACAGCCCGTCGTTGTCGGTCACATCGCCTCCCGGCAGCATGTGCAAAAAGAAGGTATCCGTCATCGCCGTGTCGGTGTTGGTGACCTCAGGGCCCATGATCATCCGGGCAAACAGGCAGCGGTCAAACGTGAGATGGCAACTGTCGGCATAGAGCCCTTTGCCCAACTCGTCAATGAAGCTGCAGTCGGCGAACGAGACGGTAGCCCCGCTGGCTCCCCGGATTACGGGTCCGGCTCCCGTGTGCCCGACGCCGGTCGCGTCGCCTGCATGAGTCAGGAAAGCGTAGTGGTAGGCCGAGGTGGACGCAGCCCCGGTGTGCAGAATCTGCCCCCAGGCGGCCGCCGAATCTGCCGCCGTGATGAGCACCGGCGCCTCCAGCGTCCCGGCGCACTGCACAGAACCCTGTACGGTGATGTCCGTAGAGGCGTTCAGCATGACCATCGTGCCCGCCTGGATCTGCAGGACCGCTCCCGATGGCACCGTCAGGTCGCCGGTCACGCGAACGATTCCGTCCGCCGGCCCCCACACCGTCGTTCCCGAGGCCAGCGAGCCGCTCACGCTCCTGTACGTCGGCGCGTCCAATCCCACAAGCTCCACCGTCGCCCGCCTCTCCTCGAACGTCGCCGTAAGCCGGACTTTGCCGGCGCCGGACAGCCGGAACTGGCCGCTAGCCATGCCGTTGATGACTTCGACGCTCGCCGGGGCGATGGTGATTCCAGGCGGGTCGGTCGATAGCAGGATCTGGCCAGTCCAGAAGTTTCTGTCCACCGCACCCGACGGCGTCAGGACCTCAACGCGCAGCGGCACATCCGCCGACGGCAGAAAACGCGGCGGAGCCACAAGCCGCAGCCCGACTCCGTTGGTCAGAGGCGGCGGCGGGTTGTTTGACTCGCCCGGCGTGGGGCGTTCGAGAACATCCATCTCCGCCGCCCCGTCGGTGGTCCGCCCCATGGAGCGATCCGAGGTCTGGTCCCCGAAGGTGACCCGGTCCACGACGTGATATGCACCGCCCGCCTGGAGGTACAGCCCGATCTCCTCGCCATTGACCTCGAGCGCAAAGTCCGCGTGCAGACCGGGCACATCGGTCACGTCCCGATCCGCCCAGACGAGCAGAAACTGCCTGGGCTGCAGGATCGTATTGGACGGAATCCGCCAAAGCCCCGGGGTATCCGTGTGATCCGACAGGAACAACCCACCCACGTTCACTGGCCTCGGTCCCCGGTTGTACAGTTCGAACCAGTCATCGTATTCACCCTGCGGGTCGGGAATGGTGGAGTTCTGAGCCATCCACTCGTTGATGACCACCTGGAACACGGGGTTGTCGGCGGCAGGCAGCGCCCCCATGTCGGTCCCGCTGACCCCGGTGCCGACGCAGGGAGAAGTGGGAGCCAGGTAGTAACTGCCTGTACCCGCACCTACGAACAACGGATCCGTGGCGAGATTCCCCGTTCCCGCAAAACCTCCGGCAACATCCGACATCTGAATGTTGACTGAAGAGGATGTGTCGAGGCGGATCGATGCCACAGCGAAGTCCCAGACAATCGTGCTGTTTATCTCAGCGTGGCCACCCCCTTGGCCTGTGTTGATTTCAAGAAGATCGATCCCCGTCTGGCCGCCCACAATCGTGCAGTGGCTGATCGCGGCATTCACACCGTCCGCTAGAGTCATGCCTGTTGGGCAGTTGGCAACCACGTTTCCGCGCACGATCGGACGGCCACTCCGTAGCAAAAGCCCTTTCCCGGCCATGCCCAAGATCGTGTTACCCTCAACCAGGGCCGAACCGGCCTGCAGATCGATCCCGTCACCGCCGCCGGTCTCCAGTACGCAGCAGCGAACACTCGAGGGGGTGGTGCAGTCCCCGTGGAGCACAATCGCGCCGGAAGCCCCGATCACGTGGACCACACTCAGCTCTTCGAGCTCGGCACAGGAGTGGTCAACACGGATCGCGCCCCCTGTATTCCTGAACGCCGAGTTGAACACCGACAGCGAGGCATTCTGGACGGCATCAATACCCCGCGCGGCCATTCGGTCGAACAGCCCGTGTTCCATCCGCAGCGAGGACCCAACCACGTTGACGCATGCCGCGTACGAGATCCCCTCGTACAAGGGTGTAGATCCATCGAACAGGTCGCAGTAATCGAGCCGGCTTTCCCCTTCCGACTGAAGGAAGACCAGCCCGGACCACATTCGGCCGCATACAAATGGCCCCAAGCGGATCGGCGCGTCCGCCGTGCCCGACGCCAGCAGCCTGCCGCGAACCACCAGCACGGCGTTCTCATCGAACAGCAGGCTCGTGCCCGCCTCGATGGTCAGCAACCCGCTCGCCGGAACCACCACGTCACTGGTGATGTGGTAAGGCCCCCCCGCCTGCGTCCAGGTGGTCAGCGGATCCAGCACGCCCCCCACCGGTGTGCTCGAATCCACGGCCCTCGTCACGGTGAGCTGCCGCCGGGCTACTTCCGTGAAATCCGCGTTCAAGGCCACGATGCTCAGGTCATTGGGACCAGGCTGCAGCTCAACCTCGGCAGTGTACGCGCTGAGCTCCAACGGGTTGTTGTCCCACGAAACCGGCAGGTAGCCGGCCGTCCGGCTGTCGACCTGCACCCAGCGGGCGTCGCCGGCGGGCGCGGTCCCGGAAATGTGGATCTTGTCGGCCGTCGTGACCAGTCCCGCCCCGCAATCGCTGATCGTGCTGCTGAGCCGGCCACTCGAGGAGAGCCTCGGCCGGAGCGAGAAATCGGTCGATTCGTATGAGGCATTCAGGCCATGGATGGCCAGAACGTTCTCGCCCTGGCGCAGCGGCGAGTTGGGGACGGTCAGTAGAGCTGTCAGGTCAAACGCCTCGAAGCCGGCCTGCTCATGGCTCGCGGCGGCCGTATCGTCATTGTATGCGATGACTCGGCTGGCCGGCAGAGTCACGCTGCCGTGGGCGATGTACTGCCCATTCAAGTACGCGACAAAACCGTCATCGTACCACATTTCCAGCAGCAGATCGTCAATAGCCAGAAGATCGCTGATGGTGAACCTCTTGCGGATGTAAACCGACAGGTAGCTGTTCCGCATGTCATTGAGCGGCGTGCGATCATCGCTGTCGCCGAATCCGAAGCCGCTGAGACCTGACTCCCATCCCGTTTCCCCGAAGCCCGGTTGAGTCCAGCCGAGCGGCTCGGCGGAGGGCTCGCTCAGCCCTCGGATGAACGACCACTGTTCCCCGTCGTCAATGTGCATCAGCCGCGGAGGGACGATACCCGGCACGTAGAGAATCGGGCGCAGCGAGAAATCGGTCGAGCCGCTCGTGCGATTCAGACCGTGAATTGCCAGGACGTTCTCGCCCTTGACCAGCGGCGTATCGGGAGCGGTCAGCCAAGAGGTCAGGTTGTAGACCTCCCATCCGTAGTCGGCCGCCTCGTGGTCGGCCGTCGCCGTTTGCGTGCGGGGAACGGCCTGGTCGATCGTCCCCGGCGCATTGTGGCGCTTCACCTCTCGCCCGTTGATGTACGCCACGAAGCCGTCGTCGTACCAGACACTCAGCATCAGTTCGGGCACGGCCGCAGGGTCATCCATCGTGAACTTCTTTCGGATGTACACGGACGTGAAACCGTTCTGCATGTCGCTGAGCATCGTTCGATCGTCACTGTCGCCGTAACCGAAGCCGCTCTGGCCCTTCTCCCAGCCCGCGTCGTCGAAGCCCAGGCGCGTCCAGTCAAGGGCGGTCACGGAAGGCTCGCTGGTCCCACGGAAAAACCGCCATTCATCCCCGTCGACGATGTAGTCCACGCGGGCCCGCATGGCTTCATCCACGCTGACCGTCAGGGCGGGCGGAATCATCGAGGCCAGGTACGAGCGCCGCTGCGTGATGAACGCTTCCACGTCGTCAATGTCGCGGGCGGCAAAGCGGGGACTGTACCGCCGCAGATTAGCGATCCGGCCGGCCATGATCTCCGGATGGAACGAATAGGCCATCAGCTGGCGGATCTCGCGATAGTAAATCGGCGCAAAATCAGGATGCCGCAGGATCCGCCGAACGATCGGCAAGGTCACGCTGCCCGAATCATTGATGCCTGCGCGAAACAGGCGCTGATTGGGAGGCGAGCGGGTGGAGCCCAGGTTCCAGACCGAATCGAAATCCCAGGGAACCAGCACCCACTTGTTGTCTGTCGGACGATGGTACAGATAGTAATCGTCGCCATCATCCAGGCAGATCCCCCCCTCGTCGTTCGTCACCACCGTCATGGCGGCGAAGAACCGCGTCCACTCGTCGATGTCCACGTTGGCCCGCACGACGTCGGCGAACTGCGCGTCACCGGTGTTGGTGAGCAGGTCCGTCAGGGCGATCACGTCCCGGTAGTCGTCGAGATCCTCGTTGGTCTCCTTGAGATAGATGCTGCGGTAGTCCGCTGGGGAAGTACCGTGGTAACTCAGATCGCCGTCCTGCTCCCCGCGGTACAGGTTCCCGCCCGCATCCTCCTCAAACACCCGCTCGACGTAGCTCTCGTCCACCGATTCGACCTGCAAGTAGGTATTCGGATCCGCCAGCGAGGTCATGTCGAGGTCATTGTTGAGCGTCATCAGTACCAGACGCGTCCGGTGCACCGGTAGGTCCACGTAGCTGAAGAACTCCTGGCCAATGTACTGTTGGTGGATCTCGTGGGCATTGAGATTCAGGTCTTCGAGGTTGCCGTACGGCCCGTCATCGTGAAACTGCACGCGAAACGACTTCTTCGCATCATTGCGCGAGCCCTTCCCGCGATAGCGTACGCCGACATTGTAGATGACCGTGCTGTCGCATACAAACGTGCCGTCCAGATCGACGTTACTGTACACGTCACGTGTCCGGAGCGTATGCAGGTTCGCGCCGGTCATGACCACGCGGTAAAGCGGCAGATTGGCCGGCCACGTGCGGTCATCCACCTGGTACAGGAAGGTCGGATCGGACGGTCCGGACCGGGCATAGGCCGGTGGGAACCCGGGCGCGGTCGCGGCGTGCGACTGGTTGTCAACCGCATCAATGTAGAACCGGACGATGCTGCCCGCCGGTTGAGCCGGCAGCGTGGCCCCGTAGACACCGTCGCCAGCCGCCCCGTCACCGTGAGCTCCGTCGTCGGTCATGCACACCGACGCGAACGCCGTGCCAGGATCGACCACGTACCACAGCCGGACTTCGCTCACCCCGCCCGTGTCGGTCACACCAGCCGTCACCGTGACCGGCTGCGCCGATGTCGGCACCGGCGGATCATGACGGACGGACCGGATCACCGGTGCCGGATCCGCCACGGCCGTCGAGTTCGGCTTGCCCGGGGTGCCGCCGTTCATCGTCGAGGCCCGCCAGGCGCTGCCTACGTTGTTGTCGGCATCAGCGTGGATCAGCTCCAGCGAAGGCCCCTCGCCGTCCGGCTCGGCCGGCCACGACCCGTCATCCGCATACCTCACCTCGTCCGCCACGTTGTTCAGCGGATCGCGCAGCACGACGTGCTCGTGCCCGTCCGCCAGGACATCCGTGAATCCCCCCACAACCATCACGTCCGAGCTGTACTTGGACTTGAATGTGGTCACATCCCGGGCGACCACCAGGTACGCTCCCGCGTCGATCTGCAGGTCCGACGGCAGGTCGTAGTCCACCGCCCCGGTCAGCTTCCAGCCTGTCAACGTCACTGCCGCGGCAGACCGATTGTGAATCTCGATGAACTCCTCATTGCGGTCGTACGGCAGGCGCGGCTGGCCTTCTACTCCTGATGGAGGGGCGGGATGGTACATAATCTCGGTGATGACGATTGAGTCAGTCAGCGTGACGTGGTTCGGCTCGTCCCGCGATGGCGAGGTCATCACGTACGTGTCGTCCCCGCCATCGGGTACGCGGCCGATCGAACCCATCGAAGCCCGCGTCCGATAAGTCACGGTGTCAATCAGCCGCCCGTCCGGCATCAATAACGAAATGCGCGACTCCACATTGTCCAGTATCGGGAACGGCAGCGAAGCCCTGTCCACCGACCATCGTCCACCGGGGGGAACGACCGTGCCGCTGCCGATCGAATAGACGCTGCCCGGAAACGGCGCCGCGGTCAGGCCGTAGCCCTCCAGGTTCATGGCCCCCCCACTGCGATTGTACAGCTCGATCCATCCTCCTCCTGCCGTGGAAGCCACCTCGTTGATCACCACGTCGCGGGCCGGCTCGGCAAGCGTATTCACACTATTGGATCGGCCGGGCGTGCCCCCGATGATACGCGAGGGCAGCCAGTTCCACGGCCGATCGCCGGGCTCCTGCACCGACACGCGCTCCAGCGTCGGGCCATCACCATCCGGCCGCTCTGGCCATGGGTCCTCATCGCTGTAATGGACGCGCTCGACCAGCACGCCTTGGGCATTCACCAATTGGATCATCTCACCTTCATTGGCCAACTTACCTTCGAACGGCCCAACACACTCGCTGATACCGTATGAACTCGCGACCACCGACGGGTTCTTCGCCACCACTAGGTAGGCACCCGGCTGAATAAACGTCGCCGCTGGGAAGACGAAATCGACGCCGCTGACAATCCGCCACGCGGATAGGTCCACCGCTTCGGATCCGCGGTTATACAATTCAAGGAACTCGTGCTCATCGCGGTTGCCGTAGGGGTGATAGTTGAACTCGGTGATCACGATGTGCATGTCGTGGGCCTGCGCCGTCACGGGCCCAAGGCCGGCACATACCCCGGCAATCACAGCCAAGGGAACCCACGCTCCGAGGTTCATGCCCCAAGTGCGTGTCATGAGCCCACCTCCTCTGGCCAAGAAACAATGGATGACGAGACACCCACGCTCCGCGAGAATCCCTCGTCCGAAGGACTGGCTCTCAGCCGGACGGGTTCGATGCACCGGGCCGGAGCCAGCCCATGCGGCTCATATCGATTAT
>JAGNEZ010000075.1 GCA_018003015.1 Phycisphaerae bacterium
ACCCACACGTCACCGCCGCCAGGGCCTGCGATGGCGTTGATGCCCGCCTGCACCGTCCGCTTGGCCAGTTCCCAGCTCGAACCGTCATGGTCATCGTTGCCCGAAGGGCTCACCCGAACGACCCTTGGCGTGAACGAAGGCGTCGTCCCGTCGAACTCGTCCGCCCCGATGTCCACGCGTACGCCCTGAACGCGCGGCTCGCCGTCCATGTCCACCCACCCGGGTCGTACCACAGCGTCATCACCCGCATCGATGCACGGGGAGTTCGACCCCAGATGAACTTCACCGTACTCGACCGCCAGTAGTTGTGGATCGACCGAGATGTTGCCGTCGGTGCCCGTGGGGTCCGCCAGGCCGGAGTAGTCGTAGGCTGCATTGCCGTAGACGCAGTTGTGCCGAAGGCTCAGCGTGCCTGAACCGGACGCATAGATCCCCGATGAATTGGACCCGATGATGGTGTTGGTGATCGTTGGGGAGGAAGAGTCGCAGTAAATTCCCCCCCCGCGCTTGCCGGCATTCCCTGTGATCGTGTTGTTCAAGATCGTCGGCGAGGAGGAGACGCAGTAGATCCCGCCGCCACCTCCGAGCAGTCCGCTAGCCTGCGCGTTGTTCCCCGAGATCGTGTTATTCGAGATCGTCGGCGAGCCGCCGGAGCAGCTGATTCCGCCGCCGTAGCTGGCACTGTTCCCGGCAATCGTGTTGTTCGAAATCCTCGGCGAAGAGGAGGAGCAGTGAATCCCGCCGCCGGAGGCGGCCTTACCGTTGCGGAGGGTGAAGCCATCGAGGACGCTCAGGACACTGCCGAATGTCACGCTCACCACACTGCCGCCGGCGTTGCCGTCCAGAATCGTCGCATGGGTGACCCAGTCGCGCTGGTCCGGGCTGGTCTCCGTTCCCGCAAAGCCTCCGTACACGTGGAAGAAGATGCCCAGGGTGATCCGTTCGCTGTACGTGCCGGCCGCTACCCACACGTCTCCACCGCCGGGACCTGCTGTCGCATCGATGCCCGCCTGCACCGTCTGCTTGGCCAGCTCCCAGCTCGAGCCGTCATTGCAGTCATTGCCGGAAGGACTCACCCGGACGATGATCTTCGCCGGGATCAAGGGCGGAGTTCCATTGAACTCGTCTGCCCCCATGTCAACGTGCGTGCCCTGGATGCGCGGCTCGCCGTCCATGTCCACCCAGTCGGGCTCGGCCACGGCGTCAGCGGCCGCATCAATGCACGGCGACCCCGCCCTCAAATGGACCTCGCCGTAGTCGGCGGCCAGCAGTTGGGGATCGGCCGAAATGTTGCCGTTGGCGCCCGTCGGGTCGGTCACGCCGGAGTAGTTGTAGCCCGCATTGCCGTAGACGCAGCTGTGCCGAAGGCTCGGTGCGCCCGAACCAGAAGCACATATGCCCGAGGAATTGAACCCTACGATCGTATTGGCGATCGTCGCAGCGGAAGAGTCGCAGTAGATTCCACCGCCGTCGGAGAACGCCGTGTTTCCCGTAACCGTGTTGTTCGAGATCGCTGGCGAGCCACCAGAGCAGTAGATTCCACCGCCGCAGGAATAGGTGGTCGTGGTTACGCTGTTTTCCCTGATCGCGTTGTTCGCGATTGTCGGCGAGGAAGAGGAGACGCAGTAGATCCCGCCGCCACCATTAGACGAGACGTTACGTGCGATCGTGTTGCCCAAGATCCTGGCAGACGATGAGAGGCTGCAGAAGATCCCACCACCCAATCCCAAAGCCGTATTGTCCGTGATGGCGTTGTAGGAGATCGTCGGCGAGGCCGAGGAGATGCAACAGATCGCTCCACCGCAGGAGGGAGCCCCGGTTAAGCTGTTTCTCGTGATCGTGTTGTTCGAGATGGTCGGAGAGCCGTTCGAGCAGCCGATTCCACCACCGCCGCCACTGAAGGTCTCGGGTTGGTATACACCGTTTCCCGTGAGCGTGTTATTCAAGATCGCCGGCGAGCCGCCGTCACAGTAAATCCCACCACCGCAGGCGCCTTTTCCGGCGACGTTGTTTTCCGTGATCGTGTTATTCGAAATCGTCGGCGAGGAAGAGGAGGCGCAGTAGATCCCGCCGCCGTAGGCGGCCTTGCCGTTGCGAATCGTGAATCCGTCGATGCGCGCGGTGGCCGTTGCCCCGGCTGGCGCCGTAACCACGCTGCCGGCCTGGTTGCCGTCCAGGATCGTCGGGTTCGCCTTCCAGTCACGCTGCCCCAGTCCGGTTTCGCCGCCGGCAAACCCACCGTAGAGCTCAACTGCGGCCTTGAGGGCGATGCGTTCGACGTACGTGCCCGCCGCAACCCAGACTTGATCGCCAGATAGGGTGGTATTCAGCCCGGCTTGAACCGTCAGCTTGGCCGTCGCCCAGGATAGGCCGTCGTTGACGTCGCCGCCCGTCTTGGCCACGTACACGACCTTCCCCTCCGCCGAAGCCGCAAGGCTGACAAGCCCGAGAAGCAGAAAGCCAACTCGCTTGTCTGTTCGGCAAAGCTTCATCTTCCTGGCCTCGATTCACTTGAACGGAACGATGGCCGGGGACCACGGTCCTCCTCTGGATGCAACGCCGAGGAAGAGATGACCACCCGAACGTTCCCACCTCACACTACCAGCTTCTCCCCTGCATCTCAAGCTCGGCAAGAGTAGGTCAAGCAGTTCAAGGAGATTGAAGTGGGGATGGATTCGCCGGCGTGCAGGGGTGACGCCGGACGTGGCCGGGAATGGCCCCGGTCGAACAACCGGAAATCGAAACGAGGCCAAAGAGGAACCCACCTCCGGATCCAACCCTGGTCGTGACAACATGGCCGGCACGGATGATCGCCGCAAGCCGCCTCTCACCTTGCCCGGGCAACTTCCACGGCCTTCCCCGTCCGCGATGATTTGTACGCCGCGAGGGCTACCGCCACCGCGGCCCCGCCGGCGTCGATGCCCATGCCCCGATCGGAGTTCATCCGCATGGCCTTGACCACCTCGGCGATCTCAATCCTCCAGCCGCCGTGAGTCGGGTCCTTGTCCACCACGCGAGTCTTCATCCTGGGGCGGGTCTTCATGTCCGGCGTGCAGCGCCCCGTGGTAACGGTCAACGCGGAACTGTAGTTGTGAACGATGCTGCCCTTGTCGCCCATGATCTCAATGCCACTGAAGCCTGAGGGGCAGGTCCAACCAACCTCGATGTAGCCCAGAGCCTTGCCGTTGGCATACTCGAGCAGCAGCACCGCATTGTCGTCCACGCGAATGTCCTTACGCAGCGTCCGAGCTAGCGCCTGGACCCGCTTGACCGGCCCGAGATGCCACAGGGCCTGGTCGATCGCATGGATGCCCATGTCCAGCAGGGCACCGCCGATCGCCAGCACCGGACTGTAGAACCAGTCGCTTCTGGCCCAGCCGGGATACGGGCCCCGATGGGCGAACCGGACCCGGATCATGTACGGCTCCCCGATCACTCCATCCCCGAGCAGCTTCTGGATCTTCTGGTTGCCGCGCATCAAGCGGTGTGAGAAGCCGACGATCAGCTTGCGGCCGCTCCTCTTGGCCGCCGCCTTGATGGCTGCGATCTCCTCCATCGACACCGCCGGCGGCTTCTCCAGCAGAACGTGGGCCCCATGCTCCAGGGCGGCGATGGCGTGCTCGGCATGGAACTTGTTCGGCGAGCAAACCGAGACGACGTCAAACTGCTCAGCACCCAGCATCGTGCGATAATCGCGATAGGTCTTGAGTCCGGCCCCGATCTTGCGGGCTTCGGCCAGCCTCTTCGGCTCGGGATCGCATGCCCCGACCAACTCGACGTCTGGGCATTTCTCGTAGCCCGGCAAGTGCATCGCCTGGGCAATCGACCCACACGCAATAACCCCCGCTTTCCACGTCTTGGCCATGCCTGATCTCCTGACAAACGACCCGCTCACGCCGGAATCCACGGAACGTCCGGCGTGTTCTTCAGTTGTATGTCGGCTGCAAAGCATACCCAAGGCCGCCCGCGGCGCGAAGCCGACTCCTCGACGCGCGCCTCGGACCAGGGTAAACTGGGAAACCTGCGTTTGGCTTCGTTTGGTCAAAACCACTCTGCGGCCTGGCCGTCGAGTGGCTGCAGCATCCGAACAACGGGAGATGGTGGCATGAGCGAACAACCCAGTGTTCCAACCGGCACCCCGGCCAGTGTTGCCGAGGGCGTGGCTGCAATCCAATACGACGACTTCGTCAAGGTGGATATGCGCGTGGCCAAGGTCCTGGAAGCCTTCGACCACCCCAAGGCCGACAAACTCATCGTCCTTAAAGTGGATGTTGGGACGGAACAGCGTCAAATCTGCGCCGGCCTGCGCGGGCACTACGAGGCGGCCTCCCTCGTCGGCCGCAACATCATCGTCGTGGTCAACCTGGCCCCCCGCATGATGCGCGGCCTGGAAAGCAAAGGCATGCTCCTGGCGGCCAGCAATCCCGAGCACACCCGCGTCATCCTGTTGACCCCGGATGCCGATGTCGCTCCCGGTTCCAAGGTGAGCTGAGGCTGAGGAGCAATCGCCTGGTTCCCCATAAGTCATTTCTTGGCAATGAGTTATGGGGGCAGGGGAAGACGGCCGAGGGGCGACACGGCCGGCGAGAAGTGACTCGGCGGGCTCTCTTGACCCGGCACGTAAAAGCGGTAAGATAAGGGGCTCATTGGATTTAGGGGCTAGCGAGTCCCCGGAAGCGAAAACCTCGATTGACGGAAGTCGGTGACAGTCATGCTCAGTGCGGCGACGAAATCATACCTGGCCAAGCCAAGTCAGGTTGGCGGGCAGTGGCATCTGGTGGACGCGGATGGCAAGGTCCTCGGCCGCATGGCCAGCCAACTGGCCACCATCCTGATGGGCAAGCACCGGCCGGAGTACACCCCCCACGTGCTTACCGGCGATTTCGTCATCGTGATCAACGCAGCAAAGGTGAAACTGACCGGTCGGAAAATGGAGCAGAAGATCTACCAGCGGTACTCCTTCTATCCCAGCGGCCGCAAGGTCGAGCCAATCGCCGAGGTCATCGAGAGAGACCCCGAACGAGTGATCAAGGAAGCGGTCAAGCGCATGCTGCCGCGCAACAAGCTGGGCCGCGAGATGCTGAGCCGGTTGAAGGTCTACGGCGGGCCCGACCATCCCCATCAGGCCCAGCAACCCAAGCCGCTGAAAGTCAAAGGCTGAGCGCCGAGAAGCTCCTACCGGTTGCGGGTAATCCCGGGCCGGTTCAGTGAACCGATAGAGACGGACGCGAGACCGTCGAAGGCAGGCGACGACGAGGGAAGTGAACGTGGCAGAAAACGAGACAAAAGCAGTGGAAACAACCGAACCAGCATCGGCGACGATCCCCGCCCCCGACGCCAAGAAGCACTACTTCTGGGGAACCGGCCGTCGCAAAACGTCGATCGCCCGCGTCCGCATCAAGCCCGGCACCGGCAAGTTCGAGATCAACAAGCGTCCCATCGATAAGTACTTCGCGGAAGAGCGCGATCGCAGCGATATCGTCGCCCCCCTGAAGGCCACCGAAACACTCAGCAAAGTCGATGTGTTCGTCAACGTCAAGGGCGGCGGCCCGAGCGGCCAGGCCGGGGCCATTGTCCTGGGCGTGGCACGTGCCCTCAAGAAGGCGAACGCCGAATACGATGACGTGCTCCGGGACGGCGGCTACCTCACCCGGGACAGCCGAATGGTTGAACGTAAGAAATACGGCCGAGCCGGCGCTCGCCGCAGCTTCCAGTTCTCGAAACGCTGATCGTTCACCGACGGACTCCCGTATCACTCACACGACCCCGGCGGTAAACTGTCGGGGTCGTTCTCTTCGTACCTTGCAGAGTTGAACCCCACAAGCCTCGAGGCGCAGTCATGGCAGAGAACAGCAAAGTACGCGTGGCCATCGTGGGCGCTACCGCATACACCTCCCGGGAAACGATCCGCTGGCTGTTGGTCCATCCCGGAGTCGATATCGTCGCCCTCTGCTCGCGCCGCGATCCGCAGCCGCGCATCGACGAGGTCTTCCCGGAACTGGCCGGCCGTCTCGAATTGCGCTGCGAACCGATCGACGCCTCCGCCCTCAAGGGTCGGGTCGACGTCGTCATGATGTGCCTGCCCAACGGCTTGACCATGGACCTCGCCCCCAGGCTGCTCGACGCCGGCATTCGGGTGATCGATTTCTCCGCCGACTACCGCCTCAAGGAGCCGGCCGAGTACCAGCAGTGGTACGGCAAAGAGCACACCGATCTGGGCAACCTCGCCCGGGCGGTCTACGGATTGCCCGAGGTCTATCGCGAAAAGATCCGCACCGCCGCCCTGATCGCCAATCCCGGCTGCTATCCCACGTCGGCCGCCCTGGGCATCATTCCCCTGCTTCGCGCGGGGCTGATCGAGGCCAAGGACATTATCGTGGACGCGGCCAGCGGCATCAGCGGCGCGGGTCGCGACCCGAAACCCGAGCACCACTTCCCCGAACGCCACGAGACTTTCGAGGCCTACAAGATCGGCGAGCATCGCCACATGGTCGAGATCGAACGGACCCTCGATCCCTACGTGCGGGCCAGCAAGTCGTCGGTAATCTTCACCCCACACCTGATCCCGATGGAACGAGGGATCCTCTCGACTATCTACCTGCACCCGCGTCAGCCGGTCTCGACCGAGCACGTCATGCAGGTACTTGCCGAGACCTATCAGAACGAGCCGTTCGTGCGGCTTCGCAAAAGCCCACCCCGGACGGGCGACGTGGCTCGGACCAACTTCTGCGACTTGACTGCACGAGTGGTCAAGTCGCGGATCATCGTGCTTTCAGCCATCGACAACATGGTCAAGGGGGCCGCCGGGCAGGCGATTCAGAACATGAATATCATGTTCGGACGGAAGGAGACAGAGGGCCTTGTCTAATCACACCATTACAGCACCGAGAGGCTTCGAGGCCGGCGCGGCCATGGCCGGCATCAAGCACGCCAACCGGCTCGACGTCGGCGTCATCGCCAGCGAGGTTCCTTGCACGGCCGCCGCAGTGTTCACACGCAACCGGTTCTGCGGGGCGCCGGTCATCGTGGGTCGCGAGCACACCCGCGACGGGTGCCTGCACGCCGTCGTGGTCAATAGCGGCTGCTCGAACGTGGCTACCGGCAGGCGGGGCGTGGCCGACGCCCGGGCGATGTGCCGCAGGGTAGCCGAGGGAATCGGCGTGGACGAGACCGACGTGTTGCCGTCGAGCACCGGCGTGATCGGTCAGTTCCTCCCGATGGACAAGATCCTCAAGGGTATCGACAGGGCGGTGGAGGCCTTGTCTGGGTCGGCTCGGGCCGGGTTGTCATTCGCGCGGGCGATCATGACCACGGACCTGAAGGTCAAGCAGGCCACCGCTCGATTCAAGATCGGCAAAGAGATCGTGACCGTCGCCGGTTGCTGCAAGGGCAGCGGGATGATCGCCCCGAACATGGCCACGATGCTGGCCTATCTCACCACGGACGCCGGCGTGCCGGCCGCCAGGCTGCGTACATTCCTCAAGGCAGCGATCGAGCCGACGTTCAACCGCGTGACCGTCGATGAGTGCGAGTCGACCAGCGATACGGTGACGATCATGGCCAGCGGCCTGGCCCTGCCGCTGGATTCGAGGAAGGCGGAGATCTGCTTTGCCGTGGCTCTGGGTGAAGTCTGCGAGTCGCTCGCCTATCAGATCGCAGCCGACGGAGAAGGGGCCACACGCGTGCTGGAAGTGAGTGTGACCGGAGCGAAGACGCACGCCGATGCCCATGCCGCCGCGCGCACGATCGCGGTCAGTCCGCTGGTCAAGACCGCCGTCCACGGCGGAGACCCGAACTGGGGGCGGATCGTGCAGGCCTTGGGGCAGACCAGGGTCGCCTACCAGCCCGAGCGCGTGGTCATCCGGCTGGACAAGACGACACTCTTCAGAAAAGGGGCCCCGGCGCCGGGTCTGGACAAACGCAAGCTGAGCCGCATGATGCTGCAGAGGCACGTGAGCATTGCCGTTGACCTCGGCGCCGGCAAGGCCTGTGATCGGGTCCTGACCTGTGATCTGTCGCGGGACTACATCAAGATCAACGCGGACTACACGACCTGAGCCTGTCCAGGTGGATCGACCGGCCGCTGAGCAGCTGACCGCGGCGGAGCTGGCGAGAGAGCCGCATCGTGTTGAACGTTAACCGGTTCTTCCAGCGATGCCCGAGCGAGGCGACGTGCTGAGGTTCATCCGCTGCATACGGGGCGACGACTGCGCCGTGTAGGCCTTGATCGAGATTGAACGCGCATGCACTGATCGCCGACCGTAGACTGCCGATTGACGATCGCCCCGTTCCCCAATTCGGCTTTCGGCGCTGGGGTTCTCGGCTCTCACTCCGTTCCGGTCCGGTGGGGCGGAATGAGTCGTTCCCGGCCGGGACGGTGGAGATACACCTGGCCGTCCTGGACCACCAGGTGGCCCTTGGCGAAGAGGCGGATGGCGGCCGGATAGGCGATGCACTCCTGGGCGAAGACGCGTTCCGCCAGCGTGTCGGGCGTGTCGCCGGGGAGGACCGGCACCTTCCGCTGCATGATGATCGGGCCGGCATCGTATTCGTTGTTGGCGAGATGGACGGTGCAGCCGCTCTCGCTCTCACCGGCCGCCAGCACCGACTCGTGCACGTGGTGCCCGTAGAACCCCTTTCCGCCATGCTTGGGCAGCAGGGCGGGATGAATGTTCATGACCTTGCCCAGCCAGCGGTCGGGGATCTGCCAGAAGCACGTCCACCCCGCCTGGCAGACCAGGCCAACCCGATGCGCGTCCAGCGTCTCGGCGATCCTTCGGCTAAACTCGTCGAGGTCCGGGTAATCCTGGGTGCGGATAATGGCCAGCGGTAGCCCAGCCGCCCGCGCCCGCTCGACGCCCTTGACCTTGGACAGCGATGAGATCACCACCGCGATCTCGACGTCCAGCTCGCCGTGTCTGATGCGGTCGATCAGGTTCTGCAGCGATCGTCCCCCGCCGGAGATAAGGACCGCGATTCGAAGACGTTCGCTCTGGGATGTCATGATGGCACACCTGCCCTGCGGTCGCGTTCATGATGCAATCAGACCACCTCGATCGAAAACTGGACCTGAACGCCTTCCACTTCGCCGGCGTGCTTGCCGGCGGTGAGCTGCTCGTCGAGGGTGAGATCCTTGGCCAGCGTCTCGTTCCGGATGGAGGCGCCGAACTGTCGGACTGCAGCGGCCACTTCGCCGGTGGCGTTCATTCGGATGCAGATGCGGGCCTGGTAGTCGAGCTGCTCGTCCTTGCGGGCACTCTGAATGAGGTGAATGACATCGCGGGCCAGACCCTCGGCTTTCAGATCGGGGGTGATTTCGGTGCTGAGCACGACCGCCACCTGCAATCCCTGGGCCGCGGCCCAGCCCTCCTTGGCTTTGAGTGTGACCTGGACGTCCTCGGAGGTGAGCACGACTGTCTGTCCGGCGACAGTCAGCGTCGCCTTGCCCTGCTCATCGAGTTGTCGGCGCAGCACGGCCGCGTTGGCCTGCGCCAGGGCCTGCTGGATGGCCGGCCCGAGCTTACCGAACTTGGGGCCGATGGCTCTGAAGTTCGGTTTGACCTCATAGCTGACGTACCGGTCCGCGTCTGCCGCAAACTCGATGCGTTTCACGTTCAGTTCGTCGGCGATCAGCGGGAGGTGGCCGTCGAGCCACTGGCGGTGCTCCGGGGCGGCCAGGACGATTTCCACGACGCCCAGCGGCTGGCGGACCTTGAGCTTGGCGTCCATGCGGGCGGCGCGGCCGAGCGATGCGATCTCGCGAACGATGGCCATCTCTTGAAGCAGGGATCCGTCGACGGCCTTCTCGTCTGGCACCGGATAATCGCACAGATGGACGCTTTCCTTGGCGTCGGGCAGCTGCGATCGGACCAGGTTCTGATACAGCGACTCGGCGAAGAAGGGCGTGAACGGGGCAATGGCCTTGCACAGCGTCGCCAGCGTGGACCAGAGCGTCGAGTAGGCGGCGTTCTTGTCCGCGTCCATGCCCGACCGCCAGAAGCGCTCGCGCGAGCGGCGGACGTACCAGTTGCTGAGCGCGTCGACGAAGTCGACCAGCCGCCGGCAGGCGGGGTAGTTCTCGTAGCGATCCATGGCTGCGCGCACGTCGGCGATGGTCTGCTGCAGTTCGGCCCGCACCCAGCGATCCAGCTCGCTGAACTCGCGGGGCTTCTCCTCACCGGTGGCCGGTGTCCACCGGTCGATGTTGGCGTAGATCACGAAGAAGCTGTAAACGTTGTACAGCTTGATGAGGAACTCGCGCTGATCGGTCGCGATGGCGTCTTCCTTGAACCGTGCCCCGGTCCAGGGAGCCTGGCTACTGAGCATCGACCAGCGCATGGCGTCGGCCCCTTCGCGGTCGAAGATGTAGGTCGGCTCCTTGTAGTTGCGTTTGCTCTTGGACAGCTTCTTGCCGTCTTCGCCGCCGACCAGGCCGAGCACGATGCAGTTGCGGTAGGGGTGGGGGTAGTCTTTTCCGAACGTGTGGCAAGCGTTGGCCTCGGCGGATGAAACGCACCCTGCCGGCGAGGTTCCGGTGCCGCACGGGTCTTGTTCGTGGCTGAACAGCATGGTGCTGATCGCCAGCAAAGTGTAGAACCACCCGCGGGTCTGGTCGATCGCCTCGCTGATGAAGTCGGCCGGAAATCGCTGCTTGAACAGTTCCGCGCTGCCGAGTTTGTGCGGATAGCCCCACTGGGCGAACGGCATGCAGCCGCTGTCGAACCAGCAGTCGATGACCTCGGGTACACGACGCATGCGGGCGCCGGGCGCAAAGGGTGAGTCGTAGGTTACCGCATCGATGTAGGGCTTGTGGACCTTGAGATCGTCGACCAAGCCGGGCTTGGCCTTTTTGGCCTGCTCCCAGATCTCCGTGCCCTGGACCCCGGGCTTGGCCAGCAGCTCGGCGTAGGAGTCAATGGCCTCCTGCTTGCCGGTCTGCTCGCACTGCCAGATGGGCAGGGGAGTTCCCCAGAATCGCTCGCGTGACAGGGCCCAGTCCACATTGTCGACCAGGAAGTTGCCGAACCGCCCGTCGCGGATGTGCTCGGGCAGCCAGTTGATCTGGCCATTGTTGGCCAGGAAACGGTCGCGGAACTCGGTGGTGCGGATGAACCAACTCTTGCGGGCGTACTGAATGAGCGGGTCTTCCTCCGCCCGCCAGCAGAAGGGGTAATCGTGACGGTAGTTCTCGCGTTTGAGCAGGACGCCCTTGTCCCTGAGCCACTTGATGATGTCCGGATCAGCCTCTTTGCAGAAGCGGCCGGCAAATTCCCTGGCCTCGGGCACGAAGGTGCCGTCGGGGGCGATGAGCTGGAGCATGCCCAGGCCGTGTTCCTGGGCGGCCCGGTAGTCATCCTCGCCGAACGCGGGGGCCACGTGAACGATTCCCGTGCCGGTGTCGAGCGTAACGAAGTCGGCGGAGATGACCTCCCAGCCCCTGCCGCCCTGCGGAGTGGCATAGTCGAAGATCGGTTCGTACTTCATGCCGACCAGTTCCGCTCCTTTCATCTCGCGAACGGTGCGGATGTCCTGGTCGAGCTTGACCGGCAGTCCCTTGAAGACCGCGGGGATCAACTGCTTGGCGAGAATGAACTGCTCGTCCTCCACCGCGATCCGAACGTAGTCGACCTCCGGGTGGACGGCCAGGGCGACGTTGCTGGGTAGCGTCCAGGGCGTCGTGGTCCAGGCCAGGAAGCTGGTTTTGGGCTCACCCTTGACGCGGAACCGCACGGTGATGGAGGGATCATCCACTTCCCGGTAGCCCTGTCCGACCTCGCCCGACGACAGCGCCGTCCCGCCCTGCGGCCACCACCAGACAACCTTGTGTCCCTGGTAGAGCAGTCCGCGCCGGAACAGCGTGGCCAGTGCCCACCAGACACTCTCCACGTAGGACTGATGGTAGGTGACGTAGGCCTCGGGCAGGTTGATCCAGAAGCCCAGCCGTCGGGTCAGTTCCTCCCACTCCTTCATGTAGCGGAAGACGCTCTGCTGGCACAGCTGGATGAACTTCTCGATCCCATAGGCCTCGATCTCCTCCTTGGTGTGGATCTTGAGGCCCTTGCAGACCTCGGCCTCGACCGGCAGGCCGTGTGTGTCCCAGCCGCCCTTGCGGTGGCAGTAGTGGCCGCTCATCGTCTTGTAGCGGGGAAAGACGTCCTTGATGATCCGGGTGAGGCAGTGCCCGGGGTGAGGCAGGCCGTTGGCGGTCGGCGGGCCTTCGTAGAACACGAACGCCGGACCACCCTCGCGCTGCCGGAGCGACTTCTCGTAGATGCCGTTTTGTTCCCAGAACGCGAGGATCTGTTGCTCGGCGACCGGGAAATCGAATTGTGCGGGTACTTCCTTGAACATGGTGCTCTTCAAGCCCAAAGCCGGCTCGCCGCGGCAGACGCGTCGCAGCCGGTAACGCCGAAAACCGAGGCCGGGGGATGCCATCGGCCGTCGGCGATCGGCCGCCATCCCTGCCCAGACACGGGCAAGCGGACAAGTCGGGCCTGCCGACCTGCCGCGCGACACAAACCGACCATTCTAGAGCGATTTGCCGGAACTTCCAGTCTGGGTTGAGGTTAGGCTGGCGAGGTGTCATCCCGAGGAGGCGACGGCAGGTTGTCGAGGGCCCCGATCGACCCTGCCGGAAAGGCCTCGCGGTGCCGGCCGATGACGTCCATGTGTTCCCAAGCGCCAAGACGCCAGCGAACCGCCATGATCACCCCCACGATGCTGATGTCCAGGGTCGCCAGTGCCCAGGGACCGTACGGCCCCCATGCCGGCTTGAGATAGGCGATCAGGAGGGATCCGCCGATCATGAATACCCAGACTTGGACGCTGCCCACGACTGCTGGCCAGAGCGTATCGCCGGCACCGCGCAGGGCGTTGCTGTAGGTCACCGCGACGGCGTCTAGGAGTTGCCACAAGCCGACGAAGATCATCAGCCGGCTCCCCAGATCAACCACCGCCGCGTCCGTGCTCAGCAGGGCCACCAGCGGACGGCCGCAGCAGGTGAAGATCAGAGCCAGCGTACCCATGTAGAGCATGTTCACGATCGCGCCAGCGAAGGCTTGGCGGCGCGCGGAATCGGGCTGGCCGGCCCCGATCGACCGCCCGACCAGTGTCGCAACCGCATGCCCGATGCCCACGGCAGGCATGAAGGACAGCTCGGTGTACCGCCAGCAGATGGCCGTGGCGGCGAGGGCGCTGGTTCCAAACTGGCCAATGATGACGGTCAGGAAGATCGCCCAGGAAGTGATGTCGAGCACGAAAGCACAGCCAGAGGGGAGTCCCACGCGAACGAGCCGTCGCATCTTATCCAGGTTGAGCGGCCATGTGCGCGTCGCTTGGAACGGGGCGGTCGGCCTGCTGAACAGCATGACGCCGAGAAGCCAGATGAGGCGAACCGCGTTGGCGATGACCGTGGCCCAGGCGGCTCCGGCCACGCCCAGTGCGGGAAGGCCCCACTTGCCGTAGACCAGGGCGATTGTCAGGACGCCGTTCAGGACGACTGTGCCGACAATGGAGTAGGCGTTGTGACGAGGCTGGTGGATGCCGTTGAAGAAGTGCCCGAGGGCGAAGCAGGCACCGGCTACGCCGAGTCCCAGCAGGCGGATCTGGGTGTAGACGGTCTCCATTTCCTGGACGGCCTGTTCGTGGCCGATCAGGGCATAGAGGCTTGGGATGACGGGCCACAGGGCGAAGCCGGCGCAGGTGGCGATGACGCTCAGCCACAGGGCCTGCCATGCGTATGCCGAGCAGTCGCGAAGCCGCCCGGCTCCGAGCGACTGACTCACCACGGTGGTCACGCAGACCATGACGCCCATGAGGAAACCGAAGAAACTGAAGTAGATCATGCCGCCGGACGAGACCGCGGCCTGGGCTTGCGAGCCGACGGTCGGACCGAGCTTCGACACGATCGCGAAATCGGTGAAGCTCATGATCGTCTCGGCCGCTGTGGCGGCGACATTGGGGGCGGCGAGCCGCAGCAGGGAAGGCAACTCGTCCCGCCACCGAGCCGTCGGCGTAGCCGGGGCCGGGGGGCTCACGGATGATCGGTTCGGATCACACACGGATGTCGGAGATCAGCGATTGTTGCGCAGCTGGTTGGGGCCGGTGTAGGTCCCGTCAAGCGGGTCAGCCTGGGGGGACACGCCGCCGTCCACCGGTTGGTCTTTGGGAGCTTCGTCGGTCTTGGGTGCGGCTTCGTTCGGCGGCGGGGCCTCACCATCTGCAGATCCGCCTCCCTGGCCCTGCAGCATGACGGCCATGAACGCTTTGGCGAACGCTTCCTGTGCATCCTTGGCCGTAGTCAGTTGGCCCTCTCGGATCTTGGCCGCCACATCCTGGGTCGCTTCGGCGAGCTTGGGAACGAAGTTGGCGAACTTGGCTATTTCCTCCTCGGCTTTGTCGGGTGGCGGGACGGACGGATCTTCGATCTTCCAGCTGCCATCGATCTGTTTGAGCCTCAGGGTGATGGCCTTGCCCGGCATACCTTCCTCCGGCTCGAGGTCCACGGTGGCTTCCTCGTCACTCGTCTTGTTGATGTTCCCTGCCTTATACTTCGCAGCCCCGATGGCCACGGGAGTCCCGGCACGGTTCGCGGGGAAAGCATCGTTCGGGAATTTCTCCGTCCAGGCAGCCTGCAGCTGTCGGAATGCGTCCATCAGTGGCGCAAGGGTCTCAGCCAATGGCCGGACGATCTTCTCCTGCTCTGGCACCAGGAGGTCGGGCATCTGAGCCATGTTCCCGGCAGCCGCGATCTCCACGTAAGCTCTGACGACGCCGTCGGGCGTCGATGCGTCGATGGTGATCGCCGGGGTGTCGGTCGTGCCGGCTCCGGGAGTTCCACCGGCCGGCTTGCGGCCCGAGGCTTCCTCGGCGCTGGCCGCGGCGGCAATCATGCCCTTGTCAACCTTGCGGCTTGGCGACTTGATCGGCACCAACCGTCTGCCGCCGGCGTCCACGCCTTCGTTGAACGCAGACGTGGCATCACCTTTCTGTTCGCAGCCCCAGGCCAGCAGGAGCCCACTCAGCAGGATGTACTCTAAAGCTCGTCGTGCCATGACGCATACCTCCCCGAAATCTAGGTGTACAAAGGATACGCCAGGCTTGGCTTGCGATCAACCGTGGCCTGACCGACGCGACGGTTTAAGCAGGGGCAAGGCCGCCAGGGCAAGGGCCAGAGGGCCGAGGCTGCCCGTTCCACAGGCAGGGACGAGCGAGCCCGAGCCGTCGGATCGATTGCCCATGGTGGCAGCGGTGCTACCGGTCCCGGCGTGGCGGGGATCGGTGGAACCGCCGTCATGCTTGGCGATCAGGTCCCCGATCCAGGCCTCGAACTGCTCGGTGATCCTGACCGCAACGTTCCATTCGACCGTGGTTCCGTTGGTGCTGGTGGTCGTGCGGCTACCTCGCATGACCCCGACAATGGTTCGAGTGTCGGTTTTCGCGTCGTAGCTCCAGAGCGGCGAGCCGCTCTGGCCCGCCGTGGTATCCAAAGTGTGGAGGATGAGGTTTCCGTCCGCCTCGCGGGCCGTCGCGGACTCCGAGTACATGCCGTACTCGACGGCCAGATCGCCCGGATAGCCAGCAGAGTCGAGCAGCCGGTTGTTGAAGAAGGCCGGGGGCTGGGCCGCATAGTCCATCTGGCCAGTCTGGCTGCCGATCGGTGAGGCCAGAACCAGAACGGCGATGTCATACTGGCCGTCGCCCTTCTGGATCCATGCATCCCAGGCAAACCGCTGAACGACGGAGATGCGGCCGAAGGGCTCGTTCGTGCCATTCTTGCCCGGGACGAACAGAATGCTGTCTGCCCATCGCTCGGTGGGGTCGCAGACGTTGTGTCCGCAGGTCAGGACTGTCTGGCGGCCGATCATCACGCCGGTACCGACCCATGTCCCTCGGTTGTCCCAGGTGCTGACGACCAGGCCGATCGCGGACCAGGGGGGCGAGGTGGTGGATGTCACCTGCTGACGGCTGTCTGTCCCGAAGACCTTGGAGAGTCGGCTGACGTCCGCGGGTTTGCGGTCGACGGACAGATCCAGGGAGGATTGCCCCAGGAGCGTTGAGGATCCGGTGGCGAGGAGCAGGACCGCCGTGATGCACCACGGCAGAGCCGCCTGGAACCTGCTTTGGAAGACGTTGCTGTGCCTCATCCCACCCCTCACGGCTGTTCAATGACCGATAACCGATCGTGGACCGTTGCCATGCGGTTCGCCATCGCCCCCCTCCGCCAGAAGAGCCCACCCGGGCGATGGCCGTGAACGTGTACCCGCGATTATACCTGGATGCGGTGGGACGCCCAAGGTTTTTCCCCATGTTGCTGTGACTGGGCGAGCCATCGGTTTACGTACTGTGGAGGGTCGGGCTCGCTCCGGTGGGACTCGAGCCATGCTTAGAAGATCGGCGCTGGAACAAGGGGCGCGAGATCCTGACTGAAGGGTTGTGGCTCAAGTCCCGTGGTAGGCAATACGAACAAGAGGTGGAGAATCAAGGCGCACAACTGATGGTGCCTGCGGTTTCGGTGTACTGGGCCAGCCAGTCCGGACCGGGCTCATAGATCTCCGCCAGTTTGTCCATGCAGGGGGTATCTTCGCGGGAGTGGAAGTAGCGTGGAGTGAGCTCGGCCAGGGCCTCTGTTTTTGGGTGACCCAGAATGGCCATGCGGTAGATCGCTGAAATGGCTCCGGTGCGGTCGGCGCCCATTTGGCAGTGGATGAGGATCGGGTACTGAGCAGTTTGGAGGGTTTCCACAATGGCTCCCAGGGTCTCGCCGGATGGCAGGGTACCGCCGTCCATGGTGTGGTTTCGCAGGGCGACGCCCATGGCATCGCAGACCGCTTTCTCGGACTCGTACCATGATTCGGCGGGGCTTGCACCCTTGAGGTTTACGACCGTCCTGATGTTGAACTGCAGGATGGCCAGCGTGAGCCCGATTGCGTTGGGCTGGCCGGAGCGATACGCCCGCCCGGGCTCAAGATCGTGGAAATTGAAGATCGGGGCGATAGGCAGGGGGGGAGGAGGGGGCACGCAGGCGCCCGAGAGGCAAGCCAGGGTGGCGAAGACCGAGACGGGTCCGCCCGCACGGCCGATAGGGGGGTGCGGGGAGCGCCTGTGGTGTGAAAGCCATCCCGCCATTGAAAGGGGATTCTACGTCGAGCTGTCGGTTTCGACCATCGCCCTTACGGCGACCGCCAACCCTGGGTTTCTCGGACGATCCGGCCAACAGGCCCGGACCGATGGCAGGCCGTCGCCCCAGTCATGTGCCGGCTCGGAGAAGGCGGAAACGGCTTTTTCGTGATTCGGGAGTGTTATTGTCGCGTTTCCGGGTAGGCGGCGAAAGCCGCTTTTCAGCGGATTTGGAAACTTCCAGTCGGCAGAGGTGTCTATTCTCTGTTACCCCGGTGCTTGACGGCACTTCGCGGGACGGGTATGCAGTACGGCGCGTTTTGCCGCCTTTGGGTCTGGTAGGGAAACCTCAAAGAAGGAATGGAATGATGCGTATGAAGAAAGCCAAATGGACAACGAGCGTGCTGTTTCTGGTCGCCTTCCTGACGATGCCGGCGGTGATCCGGGCTCAGGATCCCGCTGCCAAGGCGGACAAGCCGGCGGGTGTTCCCGCATCGCCCACGGCTCTTCTCAAGGCGATCCCGGAGGATGCCACCGCATTCCTGGCAATTCGCAGCCTTGATGAACTGGACAAAGACGTGATCGGGATCGCCCGCTCGCTGGGTTTCCCTCTGGGTGGTCCTGACGGCATGTTCCCGGGTCCGCTGGACTGGGCGAAGGAGAACGCCGGCCTGAAGGAAGGGGTGGACACGACGGGTGGTGCGGCCATCGTGCTGCTGAACTGCCGTGACGTCGAGAGTGTGGAGGCGATGTCCGAGAAGGCCGCCATCTTCCTGCCCGCGGGTGATCCGGCCGCGGTGATCGAGCACCTGGGCGGCGAGAAGGGTGACGGACCGGCCAAGGTGACCCTGATGGGGGAGTCTTTCCTTGCCGTGCCCGTCCAGAAGTTCGTAGTGCTCACCCAGCAGGAGGAGACGCTGAAGGCGATCGCTGCGGCCAAGGGCGAGGGGATCATCAAGACGATGGCTTCTGAGCGGGCCAAGGCGTTCGCCGAGCGAGACGTGTTCGGCTGGGTGAACTTCCGTGGTTTCTCCCCCAAGATCCGCGAGGAAGTCGGGTCGATGCTCAAAGGTGTGATGGGCATGGCCAATGAGGGCGACGAAGAGGCCACGGAGCAGAGCCTCAAGCAGATCAACAAGGCGATCGATTCCGCGACCGAGGCCTCCGTTGCCATCTCCGTCGACCAGCGAGGCCTGGACATCAGCGGTTATTTCCGAGCCGATCCGAGTTCGGAGATCGGCAAACAGATGGCTGCGGTCAAGGGTGCGGAAGGCAGCTTGCTGTTTGGCCTGCCCAACGAGCCCGCCATTCTGGCGATGGGGGTTGTCGGTGCCGATGCGCTAGAGCTTCGGCAGAAGGAGATTCAGGAGGCCCTTGATCAGGTGCTGGTCAAGGGCATGGTCGGCGAGGCCCTGAGCGAGGGGGAATTGCGCGCCTTGAAGGACGGCTTGGTGAAGGTCTTGGGTGGCTTCGAGTCCGCGAGCGTGAGTGTTTCCGGCCTGCCGGCCGCGGATAACCAGGGACTGATCGGCTTGGCTGCCATCCTGAAGACGGACAATGCCAGGCAATGGCAAGAGGACTCTCACAAGATCTTCGATCAGGCCAAGGATGCCGCTCTGAAGGTCGCCAAGGAAAACGAGGGCCTCGAGGACGACGAGGTCAAGGCGATCTCCGAGGGGATCCAGTGGAAGGCCAAGGCTGAGCAGATTGGCGGGGCGAGTGTCGACCAACTGGTTGTCGATCTAGCCAAGCTGCCGGACATCAAAGACGAGAAGGAGAGCCTCGACCAGATCAAGTCGATCGCCGGGCCGGACGGGATCCTGTTCCGGGTGGGTGCGGTCGGCGACAAATACGTGTTGGCCACTCTGGGTGGTGGTGCGAAGCGCTTCGAACAGATCGCCCAGCACATTGCCAAGGCCGAATCGCCTTTGAGTGCCAGCGAGAGCATCCAGAAGATTGCGAAGCGACTGCCGGGCGGCCCCAGGAACGCCGAGGTCTACTTCAACGTGGACCAGTTGTTGGCCCTGATCAGCGCGGTTTCGGTGAAGCTCAACCAGCCGTTGCCCTTCCCACTGGCGATGAAGAACGCCGCTCCAATCGCGATGACCTCGAACAAGGTCGATCCCACTGCTCAGGAAGTCCATGTGATCGTGCCGATGGAACTGGTTCTTTCGCTCAAGGAGATGGCCGCTCCACTCATGCCCATGCTGATGGGCGGAATGGGCTCCCAGGGAGGCATGGACATGGAAATGCAGGAAGACGAATCCGACGAGAAGCCTGCCAAGAAGGGCGAGCTGAAGTGAGGGTCCCGGCGAGTAGCTGACAGCCCGCTGCCTTGCGGTCTCCTGGCTGATGACGAACCGTGTCTGACGTTTGATGAGGACCTCTCTCCCGCGGCTTGCCGTGGGGGAGGGGTCCTTGTCGTTTTTCGGGTCCGACCCGTCCAGGCGGGCGAGGAATGACGTTGGGCCATGCCTCTCCGTCACGCTCACATCTTGGCGTGCAGGCCTTTGAGGAAGCCCTGGTAGACGGCCACAGGGACGCCGGCCATCTCCGGTGGGGGGATTTGGTCGGCGGCCAGCCGCTCAATGACCTTGAGGGTCTCGTCGCGATGGTCGGCTAGCAGGGTCAGGGCTTGTTCGGCGCGGGCGAGATCCGAATCACGCATAGCGGCCAGGTAGGCGAGTACAACTCCCTTCACGGTGGTTCGCCCGGTTCCGGGTGCTGGTCCGCCGGTGCGGGCAGGCGAGCGAGGTGCCGCATCGTCGGGTCCGGCGGTTTCATGGGCGAGCATGTGGTCGACTTGCCGGCGTTCGGCCAGTAGTCGAGCTTCGCGCTCCCGCTCACGCTCGTCTTCTGGGGCGAGCGGCAACTCCTCGATCTCCTCTTCGGGAGTCGGTATGTAGACGTCGCTCTGGCATTGCGGGCATTTGCCCTGCTTGCCAGCCGCCTCGCGCGGGGCAACCAGCCCGCGCCCGCACTTCTCACACTGCACGTGAATACTCATGGTCTACTTCCCGTCAGTATGCTCCGCCAGTTCACCCGTCGCCGCTCGATACTCTCCCCCGCTTCTCTGTCGCCCGCGGAAGATGAGCCGCATCGGCACCTCCGCAAAGGGCAGGGCTTCGCGCAATCGGTTGATGAGGAACCGCTCGAAGTTCCGTGACGCCCGAGCCGGGTCGTTGACGAAAAGGACTATCGTGGGCGGGCCCACGGAGATCTGTGTCGCGTAGAAGACCTTGATCTGGCCGCGACCGTGCTTGGCTCTGGGTGGCGTCTCGCTCAGGATGCCCTCGACAACACTGTTCAGTTCGCCGGTCCCGACCCGGGTGTGCGATTGCTTGAACAGGGTGGTCGCCAGGTCGATCACCGACTGTATGTTCTTGGCGTCCTTGGCGGTCGTGAATGCGACCGGCGCGTAGTCCAGCCAAGGCATGACCTTCAGCAGGTAATCGCCGTAGTCTTCGGTGGTGGCCTGGTCCTTGGCCAAGTCCCATTTGTTGATGACCAGGATGCACGGCTTGTGCTGGTCGGCGATGTACTCCGCAAGCTGCTTGTCGACGTGCCCGACTTTGCTCGTCGAGTCGATCAGGAACAGGACCACGTCGGCCCGGCGGATGGAAAGCTGAGCGCGGTGGAAGCCGTAATACTCGATGTCATCCGCGATCTTGCTGCGTTTGCGGAGGCCGGCCGTGTCGATGGCCAGGAATGGCCGGCCGTTGCGCTCGAAACGAACGTCCACAGCATCCCGGGTCGTGCCCGGTACTTCCGACACGATGACTCGTTCCTGGCCGGCCAAGGCATTGATGAACGTACTTTTGCCTGCGTTGCGCCGGCCGACAATGGCCAGCTTCATGACCGGCTCGGGCGGTACCTCACCCGTGTCCGGCAGGTGGCGGGTGATCCAGTCCTTGATCTCGTCTCCTCCGCGGTTGTGCAGGGCCGAGACCGGCAAAGGGGAGCCGAAGCCCAGGCGCGGGAAGTCGCCCAGTTCAGTGGGAACGTTGAACGCGTCCACCTTGTTGGCAACCAGGAGCACGGGACTTTTGCATCCGCGAAGCCACTGGGCCACGGCCTGGTCGAGCGGGACCACACCTTCCCTGCCGTCGACCACGAAGAGGATCAGCGTGGCCTGCTGCACGGCGTAGGTGATCTGTCGCTCGACGTGGTCGCTGAGGTCATCCCGATCGACGATGCCGTAGCCGCCCGTATCGACGATTTCGAAGTAGACGCCGTTGTGTTCGCAGACCGCCTGGATCCGGTCCCGGGTGACGCCCGCCGTTGGCTCGACGATGCTGATGCGGCGTCCGGCCAGCATGTTCAGCAGCGAACTCTTGCCGACGTTGGGACGACCGACAATCGTGACCAGGGGTAAGGACATGTGCAGATCCGGCAACCCGAACGTTGTGCAAGCGACCAAGGCCGTTCAGACGGCAACACGGCCGGTGGGATGTCGCCTGCCCAGCCGACCGCCGGCCATTATAGGCGAAAACGGATTGGTTAGCGATCAAGAGCGGGATTTGAACGATCTGGATGGCTGTCTACCTGGCGGGCCCGGACGCCGGCGCGGAGGTGGTTGCTGGACGTGGCGTCCGCTGGATGTCGAGGCCCACCGGCAGATTGAAGGGGTTCTGATTCAGTGCCCCGGGCTTCCCCGGTGTCCCGATGAGCGCTCCCAGAGCATCCGTCATCAACTTCCGACGTGCCTTGCCGCCGGTGGTCAAAGCGTCCCGAATGCTGGGTTTGGGCAGGGCGGTGTTGGGGTTGGAGGCAACAGCCTTGGCCAAGGATTCGACGGCCGGCTCGACAGCGATGATCAGCCTTTCAAGCGGTTCCTGCCATTCACCGTCGGACGGATCGCTGGCCAACGCGTCGACGGTGTCTGCCAGAAGCCGTGTGGCCCGCGACAAGGTGCCCGTTCGCACCGCCGGGTTGTTCATCTTCTCCACTCGTCGAGCCAGCCAGGCAATCAGTTCGCCGTCTGCCTCCGTTGGGCGCTTCAGTTCCTTTTCATAGGACGCGAGCCGGGTGTCCAGGATCCCGTTCAGGACGGGGATGACTGCATCGGCTCGGTTCGTGGTCTCGACCATGAGAACGCGGTAGATTCGGCTCAAGGTCACACTGCTGGTCTCCTTGACCGCGGCCTTCTGGAGTTCCGCCACCAGGGCGGCCCACTCCTGGTCGTTCAGTTGCTCCCTGATCCCGGCCATTCCCTCGGCCGCCACCAGCCTTGGGCCGGGTGTGGGATCGGCCAGGGCTGCCTTGAAGCCGGGCAGGCACGCTGTCTGCTTGAAGTCCCTGAGCATCATCAGCACCATGGCCGCGCCTAAGGGACGGGGGGGCTTGGCGCTATCCGCCGAAGGCTTGTAGTGCTTGGTGAAGGACTCCGCGACGATCTCGGCGAGGCCGGTGCGAAACTCCCTGCTGGCGTCTTTGGATTGGTAGTGCCCTGTCAACTTGGTGTAGAGGCTTGATCCGAGTGCCTGGACGGTCTTGGGATCCTCGCTGGTGAGCAGTTGCTGAACCTGGGTGTCCAGCCACTGCTGAGCGGCCCGCCGGTCCAGTGATTCCTTGCCTGCCAGCCCCTTCTTGAGCATCTCGGTCCAGTTGGGTTCCTTGGGCGCTTCCTGGGCGACTGCAGAGGCGCCCAACAGGAGCAGAAGAGCCAGGGAGGCGGGACATAGACAGGCTAGCCGCTCGTTGACCATCCACTTCATGATCATCATGCTCGCACCGGGACATTGTCGAAAGCATGGAAGCTAACCCAACCGCCCCCGGCATGTCAAGCAGGGGGATGAAAACAAGGGTCGGCTAGTCAAGAGCTTACGCGTCTTTTCAGCCAGGGTTTACTTGACGAAGGCCTTCGCAACTCAGTAGAGTGAAGCCTATGGCCTTCGACGAAGCCCGCGCGGAACCGCCAGATCGTGACCGTCGGCCGGGTCGCGTCGCTCATGTGCCCGGACCGTCGGTTCGCCGTCTGAGTCTTTACCTCCGCGAACTGGAAGGCCTCCTTCGCCAGCAGTGTCGCACGGTATCCAGCCTTCAGCTTGGCAAGATCTTGGGTCTGACCGATGCCCAGGTGCGGAAGGACTTGGCAAACTTCGGCCAGTTCGGGCACCCGGGTGTGGGTTATCGGGTCGAAGAGACGATCGGTCAGATACGGCGCATCTTGGGAACCGATCGGGTCTGGAACGTGCTCCTCGCTGGAGCAGGGAACCTCGGCAGGGCACTGCTCAGCTACCGCGGATTTGCCGGGAAGGGCTTCGAGATCGTGGCCGTGTTCGACAACGATCCTGAGAAGGTCGGCCAGAAGATCGGTCCGGGTTCTGAACTGGAGGTGCTCTCCGTGGAATCGCTGGCGGAGGTCGTCCGGCGGTTCCGGATTGAGATCGCTATCCTGTGTCTTCCGTGCGAGGTCGCGCAGCCGATGGCGGACAGGCTGGTTCAGGCGGGGATCAGGGGCATACTCAATTTCGCTCCGACCACGCTGGCGGTGCCCAGCCCCGTGGCTCTGGCTGGCGTTGACCTAGCCGTCCATCTCGAGCAGCTTGCCTTCCAGGTATCGGCTGGGCAGGCCATGACCAGGCCTCCGGAGACACCCCATGCCACCTGAGGAATACGACGATACCCGAGACCTCCCGCAGGATATCGATCTCGAGGGCGACGACGAGTCGATCAAGTGCCGCTACTGTGGCGAGGAGGTCTATGACGACGCTGACCGGTGTCCGGCTTGCGGGCAGTGGTTGGAGGAGGACTATCCCGGCGCGGAGCTGCGTTCGCGGCGGTGGTTCTGGCCGGTTGCCGTGGCCGTTCTGATTGCACTGATTCTTGTGGTGTGGGCTGGCCTGAGGTAGCTGCTCAGGCCTGGGGAGATCATCTCATGGCATTTCCCGTGACTCGGATGCGTCGGCTCAGATCCCATCCGACCCTGCGGCGGATGGTTCGGCAGACTCGGCTGTCGGTAGACCGGTTTATCTACCCGCTATTCGTGCGGCCGGGAAGTGAAATACGCATCCCGATCCCGTCGATGCCCGGTCAGTTCCAGCTATCCGTCGATGCGGTGGTGGAGGAATGCCGGGAGTTGGCGGGGTTGGGGATCCCGGCCGTGCTTCTGTTCGGCATCCCGTCGCACAAGGACGCCGTTGGATCGGAAGCCTATCGCGACGACGGCATCGTGCAGCGAGCGACCCGGGCCATCCGGGAGGCCTGTCCCGATCTGCTGGTCGTCACGGACGTATGCCTGTGCGAATACACCGACCACGGTCATTGCGGGGCGATCGTCGAGCGGGGCGGCGTCCGTGACGTCGACAACGACGCGACGCTGCCGCTGCTGGTCAGGGAGGCCGTCTCGCATGCCAAGGCGGGGGCTCACATCATCGCCCCGTCGGACATGATGGACGGCCGGGTGGGAGCGATTCGGGCCGGGCTCGACCAAGCTGGATTCTCTCACCTCCCGATCATGGCTTACGCTGCCAAGTATGCCAGCAGTTACTACGGCCCGTTCCGTGATGCGGCCGAGTCTCCGCCCCGGTTCGGTGACCGCAAGACCTACCAGATGGATATCGCCAACGGCGACGAGGCCCTGCGTGAGGTGGCTGCGGATGTCGAAGAGGGGGCGGACATCGTCATGGTCAAGCCGGCGATGAACTACCTGGACATCATCTGGCGGGTGAAGCAGGAGTTCGGCATGGTGACGGCCGCCTACCACGTGAGCGGCGAGTTTTCCGCGATCAAGGCGGCCGCAGCTAACGGATGGATCAGTGAGCAGGGGGCTGCCATCGAAACCACGCTGGCCATTGCCCGGGCAGGAGCGGATCTGATCATCACGTACTTCGCCAAGGACCTGGCCCGATGGTTGCGGGCGGGCGCCTGAGAGACGCGACTCGAGGGACGGCACTCCGGTCTCAAGGCGAGCACATGAAGACGAAGCCGGATTGGGGAATACGGGTCTCGTTTCTCGCGCACGTGTGGAGGGAACGGCAAGGCCAGACGGAATGAGACCGGGCCAGATCGCCCATCCCGCTGAGCGTGGTCCAACCGCCGGACGTGCCGACCCGGAACTGGCAGACCACGCCCACGGTACGGGCGTTGTTCAGGACGTCGATCAGTTCCTAGGTCAGCTGGAGGTTGCTCTGGCCAACCGTGGTGGTGGCCATGGCCAGTTGGCTGGTGCGGTTCGTTTCGTTGCCGCTATTGTTGATCGTGGAGCGTGCCTCGCCGCCGAACGCGTCACTGTGGCAACCACCGCTGCCTCCGCTGACCGGCGTGGCCGCCGCGATGGTGGCGTTGCCGGTGGGTGAACTGCTTTCCGCGGCCGCCAGGGCATGGGTTGCCGAACCATTCACTCCGTTCCATGCCGCGGGTCCAGGGGGTAGTCTGGCGAAAGCTGCTGTGCCCCAGGACTGACTGACTGGAGGCGCCTGGGGGACCGGCTGGGTCGGAGGCGCCATGCACGCCGAAGCCCGGATCATCACGGTCAGGGCGATCAGTGACACGGCAACAGTAAGATATCGGACGCAGACTTCATTGTGGTTTCCGGAAGGTCATTTGCCCCGCGGCAGGAACCTACTTTTGTCGGCCTCAGGCGGATGAACCAAGGCCCGCCCTGCGGTCATGTCCGGGCGGCCGACGCTCCGGTGGTCTTGCCGCGAAATCGAGCCCAACTCGCGGTTCGTAACGACCGAAATAGGGATAGGGTCTGTGACGTGTATGGGGGATATGCGGGTTGGTCTGATAGCGAAAGGAGCGGTGCGGTGACGAAGCCGAAAGCCGTCCTGACCACTGGGGAAGTCGCGAGGATCTGCAAGGTCGCGCCGCGAACGGTGTCCAAGTGGTTTGACACTGGGCAGTTGCGTGGTTATCGCATTCCCGGCAGCCGCGATCGGCGCATTCCGCTCCCGCAGCTTGTACGTTTCATGAAGGTTCACGGGATTCCGCTGGACGGCATCGAGACTGGCTTGATGCGGATCCTGATTGTTGATCAGGAAACTGATCTCGCCGGCCTCGTTCAACGCGGGCTCAACGACACGGGGCGCTACGAGGCTCGCGTGGCGGGATCGGCGTTTGAGGCCGGTGTCCTGGTTGAGCAGTCCCGCCCGCACCTCTTGCTGGTCGATGTTGACGTGCCGGGCATGGAGCCTGCGATGCTGTCGTTGTTTCTCTCCAGCCATCCCGAGCTGTCGGGCACGCAGCTCGTCGCCATGAGCGCGAGCCTGACCGAAGGTGACCAGCGCGTCTACCTGCAGCACAAGTTCGCCGCGACGATCGCCAAGCCGTTCGATCTTCGCCAGCTCACCGAGACCATCGACGAGGTCCTGAACCTCTTCTCGTGATTGCGCGCCTTTGCGGTTCCGCCGGTGGTTCCGTTGCGGCGCGGGGCAGACCTGGAACTCTGACCCCCGCGGCCGCCCGAGGGAGCGAGTCCTTGGCGGGCGGCCGCCTGCATTCCTCGATGAGGCGTCCGTTTGTGCCCGCCGATGATCCTAGCGGCAGTCCGCGCTCGGTTCCGTCACGATGGCGGGGCCGGTGAAGCAGTCCTGGAACAGGATGAAGTCGTTCTCGTCGATCAGCCCACCATGGTCGCGATCGAAACACTCGCAGCCCGGTCCGACCGAGCTGGCGGACCCGGTGTAGCATTGCTGGAACGATCCGAAGTCCCGCTGGTCGACGTCCCCGTCACCGTCCGCGTCC